>CALZJI010000030.1 GCA_945787615.1 uncultured Chromatiaceae bacterium
TAAAAGCAGGTGTGCGCGGCTGCACACCTGCCTCCCGGCGAGGGCGGGGTAAGCCGAGCGGCTTAGGGGCAGCGCCCCTATTGAGCGTATTTAACCCACAGATTCTGCGGAAGACCCCTTTAATGACTTTTCGACGCTCGGCTGAAACATGGACGGCTAACGAAACGTGGTATTTTCAACCCTATCATCTTTAGTTCTTCTGTTGGTAAAAGCGGTGGATAGCTATGGCTGCGACGGCAACGCTTTATTGGAAGAGGTTGGACTCGATCCCGCTAAATTGAGGGATCCCAATGCCCGTTTACCTTATCCGCCAATGGTTGAGTTGTGGGCGTTGGCGAAGAGAAAGACCAAGGACCCTTGCCTTGGACTTACGGCAGCACAGTTTTGGCATCCGACGACGCTTCACGGCTTGGGTTACTCGTGGTTTGCCAGCGAATGTCTTCGGGAGGCATTGAGCCGTATGGTTCGGTTTACGCGTATTATGCATACGGGGATCGAAGCACGGTTGGAAGAGACAGAACTGGATTATCAATTAATCGTCGATGATTCAAAAGTGACGCCACGCCTGCCTGATGAGGCGTTTGATGCGCTTTTCAGCATTGTTGTTGCCATGTGCCGTATCAGCTATGGTCCGAGTTTTAGTCCCTTGCGCGTAGTCATGCGAAGGGCCCCGCCGGATTGTGCCGATAGATTTTCCGAGTTTTTCCGCGCGCCTTTCGAGTTCTCGGCCTCAGAGAATTCGCTTGCCTTTGGCAAGGCGACGCTTAATACATTGCTCCCCACAGCCAATGCGGAGTTGGCTCGCGCCAGCGACCAAATTGTCACCGAATATTTAGCGCACCTCGATCGGAGCGATATCGCGGCGCTTGTTAAAGCCGAACTTATCAATAAGCTACCGTCAGGTGAAACCACTGAGGAACCGATCGCGGAGGCGCTGAATATGAGCCTTCGCAGTATGCAGCGTAAGTTGAAGGAGGCCAATACGTCATATAAAGAAATACTTGACGAAACGCGGTGTGAGCTAGCGGAACTGTATATTCGAAATTCGCAAATAACGATTAATGAGATCACGTTTCTTTTGGGTTTTTCCGAACCCAGCAATTTTTCCCGAGCGTTCAAGCGATGGAAAGGGTTGTCACCGCGGGCCTACCGTCAGGGGAATTAGCCCGTTTCTCTCACAGGGATCCTGTAGAAAATGCGGGCTAGTTTTGGTAGCCTGGGTGGGGCTTGCGGAACCCGGGAGAATTCTCAACGTCGCTCCCGGGTTCCGCAAGCTCCACCCAGGCTACGAATTCTTAGCGGTAATTTTGCGGTCTTTTTACGGCCCCTAGCCGGTTAGCCCGGATTTCTCACACCCGATCGTCGCGAGGGCGTCTAAGGTATTGAAGTCTCATGCGAAAATAAGAGAAGCTGATACGTTCTTGCTCAAGCCGAAGATGCGGCTTAAGCGTGTTCTTTAATAGCAGCGCGTAAAGATCTTGCTCGGATGTTGTTAAGTTTTTCAGTGTTCCGACAAAGCGCTTTTCCTTTGCTTCCTCTCCCCATAATGGCTCGAAGGCAGTTAATGTTTCCTGATCCATGAGGAATGATTTAACTTGCGGGTAATAGCCTCTCAGTTGCGAAAGAATGGCAAAGCCGTGACTGTCGATGTCACCCCAGTAGTACATCTCCTTGTTTTGCAGCCACGGGATATTTTTCAATGAACTGATGCCATACCCCAAGCCAAAGATAACAATGCTGTTTGTAACGTCTGGAAAACTAAGTCCGTTAATTTTGTTCTCGGTAATAAACACTCGTTGGCAAGGTATGTTAAGCGCTTGAAATTCATCTAAAGGCATCGCCATATCCGATATCGACCACGCGCTTCGAAGCCCATGGTCTAGCAGTCGAAAGCGTATCAGTGGTTGGTCGTATTTCAAACCGTAACGGCGTTCAAACCCATGCCGGGTAAGGCCTGAGACGTCTGCGTTGAACGCTCCCGGAGGTAACACGCAATCCAACACGTCTCGAAGAATATTCTTGTGCTGTTCTATGAATTTGCCGTCGACTCCCTGGAGATCGAGTTCTCGAATATAGCGTTGCGGTTGTGGATGTGTCTTGAAAAAAGCAATGATCGTTAACAGTTGCGGCCATACAACGGCGTATTCGAGCACCCTCAACGGAAATTTCTCGATCCAAGCGTGAAGGGCCGGTTGCGATTTCGTGACGTCGTTAACCAGCGTTTTGAATCGTTCAAAGTCGCGTTGTTTACCAATGAAACGGTAAAAGTCCTCGGGGCTGTCAAAACTAATCCGCTGTGGGATCAATTGATCTCCGAGATGTCGATGACTAATCTGCTTGAACTCAATGGAGTAACCGTAACCGCGCTCCGCTTTACTGTGTTGGCGTAGCGTTTGTAATTGTGCGCGTATCTCAGAGAATTGCTCTAAGAGCTGCTTAGACGAGGGGCTTCGGAATGGTATGACCAGCGGGAAGAAAGGCTCGCCCGTTAGGTGCGCTTTCAATGCGCGTTGGTTGCGCCAGTAATTAAGCGCTTTAGATTTGATCTCGGCAGGAGAGATCATTTCTCAGGCGAACGGAGTAGCAGGCGCTTTTCAAAATATAAGCAGGCAACATTTCTAAAGGTGTTTCTCACTTCCTAGCGGGCAAGAGTCGCGGTAGCTAAACTGGAGGGGCGACGATGCGTTCGGGGTATGGCGCGAAATCAGTTTCGCAATAGGTAATGCCCTTTGCGGGGGCTTACGCTTAAGGGCTGCGGAAATAAATAATTGTCCAAAGATTACGCCGGATTTTGGCTCAGATTCAAGGCGCGGCATGGGGCGCATAATCGCGTTATGCAACCCTTGCCGCAACACAGAAGCTGGGCCAAAAGACACGCAAGATTGGATGGTTATTTGTTTTCGCGGCCCTAACTAACTGATGCTTTGATGTGCGCGTATCAATATTCATAAAGACTTCTATGGTCCTCCGTTGGCCAATTAAACTTCACTCGCCCTTAAATACTGTTGCTTTTCGGCGCGGTATTCATCCACCGTCAAGTTCCTGATCATGGAATTACGGCCGTCTTCGTTATGAATGTAATGTACCGAGGCGATGTAGTCCTCGATGATGTGAATTTTCTGTAATGGCGTGACAATAAGCAGTTGTAGATTGAGTTTCTTGAACAGCTCTAAGCCATAACGAGTGCTTTCATCGGAACCTCTTCCAAACGCCTCATCGATCACCACAAAGCGAAACGAACGGGATTGAACCGCGTTCCACTCGAGACCAAACTGGTAAGCCAGGGCGGAGGCGAGGATGGTGTATGCTAGTTTCTCTTTCTGTCCGCCGGACTTGCCGGAAGAATCGGAGTAAAACTCTTTTTCGCTGCCATCTTCCAGCCATCGCTCACTGGCGGAGAATGTAGACCAGTTTCGCACATCAGTAACTTTACGCGTCCATTTACGATCGAGATCGACTAAACCTTCTCGGCCGTTGAATCGGTCAATAATCGCTTTTACTTGCAGGAATTTCTGTTCGTTGTAGAGTTCGCTCTCGTCCAAGCTATGGGCGAGGCATTGACGCAAGTCTTGTTGAAACTCGCGGATGTCTTTGTCTTGGGTTTTGTCCAAGACCAATTCAATGTATGTTCCCGGATCGTATTCGATTTCCCGCAAGGAGGTATTGATAGCGCTGATTTTGTCTTCAATCTCCTTTTTTTCTCGCTCGAGCTGATTCTGAAATAAGGCTACACTATGTATCGTACCTTCATTTAACAGCTGTTTAAAACGCATCTCATGGCGCGGCAGGTCTTCCGTGTTCAGGTTCTGTAACATGTTCGCATAATCGGGTACGGCTGCAAGGCTTGCATCAACTTCCGCCGTTTCAACGGGATAGTCGGTTTTATAACTTTGCATTGCTTTGATAAGGCGCTCGGTCACCCGCTTGCTTTTTTGTTCCTCATTATCCAGTCGTTTCTGTATGTGGTCGCGGACTTGCCTCTGAGTCTTATCAAGGTTGACGAGACTGAGCTTAGCGCCGGAGAGGGCCTGTTCACGGAACGCGTCGATCTTTGGGAACCACGTTTGTTGTTCCTCTACGGAAAGCAACGTTGAGAGCTGCTGGGTTTCGTCCAGTTCCAGGCGGTTCGCGCTTAACCGCTCCTCTAATTTTCCTGCGTCTTTGGTTAACGCCCGTTCCTGTTCTTCATTTTTTAAGATGGTTTGTTGTAGCTGTTGTAACTGCCGTTGTAAGGATTGAAGAATATTGGAGCTGTCTTCGATATGCTTCTTCTCGGTTACCAGTGCTTGAATGCTCGCGGCAAGCGATTGCCAGTGTATTTCGCTGTACTCCTCGACGCCTAACAGGTCACGGACCGCATCGCGGCGTTCATTTAACTCCTTCTGCGTTTTCAATAACTGCGCAAGCATCTCGCCCAGTCGTTGCGCCTCGTTTTCCAGTTGACGTTGTTTGGTTTCCAGGGCTCGAATCTTGGCTTGGTTGCTCCAGCCTAGAACATAATGGCTTCGGTCTTGAATGGCGCGTCGGTCGTCCTTCTCGTGACGTTGGCCAGCGGACTTGATTTGGCCATTACGTGTAATGGCTTTAGGAAGACGGCGGAACGTCTCCAGTGTGTCGCAGCACATATAGTCAAATCGTTGGACCAGTTGGTTATCCAACCAGCTGTAAAACGGGCTATCCGGTTTGATGCGCAGCTTGCGTGGCAGTAAGCGCGGGTCCAGCACCTGGTTAGTGGGTTTGACAGTTAGGTTGACCTTAAAGTAGACAAGCCGACCCTGTAACCGAGTGCGGTCCACGTAATGGCTCACTTGCGCATAGAGCGCCTCCGGTACAAGCAAGCTCAGTCCAAAATTGTGTAAAACGCGTTCGATTGCCCCTTCCCACTCCGGTTCTTCTTCATCGATTTGCAGAAGTTCGCCGACAAACGGCAGGGTATCGTCTTCTATCCCTAGCGTTTTAACCATGTCGCGACGGATTTCTAAATTTCGAAGCGGAATGTTGTTTTTCCGCTTGCGCAAAGACGTCAGTTCAGCGCCCAGTGATCGGTGTTGCTCATCGACCTCTTTAAGACTGATAGCGTGATCAATCTCGGTTTGTTTTTGTTGGTTAAGTTCATGGTCCAACTGCTGGAGAAGCCCTTCGGCCTCTTTGAGGTTGTCGTAGAACTCGTCCGCGTTGCTCGGTCCCTTCAAACCCAATCGAGCAGCGTGTTCTCGATATCGAGCGTCGTTGGCGCTTTTACGGTCCCGCTCAGCGCTAAGGCGCGTTATTTCTTGAGCCAGGCTGTGTAAGCGCCGGCCGCCGCTTTCGTCAATATTGGTTTTTAAGTCGGATTCTTGGTGCCGCAAGTGACTAATGTCCCGCGTTAACTGCTCGAGGCGCTGAGAGAGTTTCTTGATCTGTAGTGCGAGCTGGTCGATTTGTGTAGTCAGTAACTCGACTTTATGGGTCGCAAAGTAGGCGACCAGGGCCTCGCGGCAGTGGCGTAACTCATCAATCGTTCGAGCCAGCGATCGGTAGCGCTTGCCGTCTTCGACCAGCGGTGTCAATCGTTCGATCTGGCGTTTGGCTTTTAATACGGCTTCGTGGGCGCGATTTAAGTTGTCAAAATTACGCCTAAGTTCTTCAATGCGACTGTCAACGTCGCATTTTTCCAACATGTGGTTGCGGACGAATTCGGTGAGATTACCCACTGACTTCATGGACACCGTTTGATAAAAGAGATCTAGCGCCTGGTCGTTTTTGATGCCGAAGAGACGGCGAAAACGGCTGCTGTAGTCTTTGAAATTTTCAATGACCTCAACGTGTTCGGCATGACGAAGTCGTTTTCGTAAATCCAGAATGTTCGTTCCGAAGCCGCTAAAGTTTTCGGCGACGGTTAAGCGTTTCTGGGCGACAACGAAGAAACGCTCCGGGTTACGTTGTTGGTCTTTAAGCCAAAACACCTGGGCGAGGGTGACGCCTTGGTCAAACCCCTCATTGTAGAAATAACCCAACAGAACAGTGTAGGTGTTTTCATCGCGTAACGTGACGGCCTTTGCGGCCAACGATAAATCGTCTTTTTCGCTTTTGTATTCACCGCGGATATAGGAATAAAGCGAGCGTTCTTTACCTTCTGCGCCAGCGGCCTTGTTATAGACAATGCGATGGTGAGGCACGAATAAGGTGGTAATGGCGTCAACTAATGTTGATTTTCCGGAACCAATGTCGCCGGTCAACAAGGCATTATGGCCATGGGGTTCGATACGCCAGACGCGTCGTTCAAAGGTGCCCCAGTTGTAGACTTCGAGTCCCTGCAGGCGAAAGCCCGCGCTGGCGTCTCGGATGGCGAAATCAAACAGTTCGGTTTGCATAATCTTGGTATTGAGTTAATTTCTCGTCTACACTGCCCAACCAATTAGCATCCACTAAGGCCTTAATAATTCGGCGAATTTCATACAGCTCATCGTCGCTCTTGAGACGGCGAAGGAAGCCATAATCCACCACTTTTTTAATGTGTTGGTCAATGTGTTCGACGAGTTTCGCTTCGTTGGTTGTCTGCGGTAGAAATACGCGCACCATGTCCACGATTTGTGAACGACTTAGAATCACGCGCGTCGCCCCGCCGCTAGCGTCCTGTTCGAGCATCTTTTTACGCAGTAGTATACACAATAAGCTTACTGGATAACTGAGCTGGCGTCGTTGCACCAGTTTGGGCAACGGTGGGGTGTCGCTATCATCATCATCATCGTCCTCCTCTTGTTGGCGCAAGAACGCATACCCTTCGGTCTCGTCGAGAAACAACTGCAGACCGATAACAGCAAGATAGGCGCGGATCGCGGTCTGAAACGTCACCATGCTTTGCCACAACTCCGGCTGTTTATCGTTATATAAAACCCCCCGGAGCAACTGAATAATGACTGAAGCGGCCTGTGGCGGTAGGTTTGCGGAATCTATCATCGTTCTTTAGCGTACAAAAATAACTTTAGGAAGCTCTACTTGCTTTGACTGGCCGTTGCTTAGCGTGATGTATAACATGTCGGTTTCATCGTCGGCAACGTAGGCTTTGTCGTCGCGGCTTGCGAGGTTAAGGTAGCCAACGATTTCCGCGAGCCCTTTGCGAATCGGGTAACGTCTTGCCAGTTGACTGAGGGAAATCTGGGACTGGTTTTGTAATGCTTGCCTTATGTTGGCGCTCAGTTCAGTTTCGTCGATAAAGGTTTGCTCATAGAGCGCGTCCAGTTCGATAGCCACATCAACGTCGTCCAGTGGGGTCGCGGTTATCGTGGGGCTCGTCGGTGGCATAAAGAGTCCCCGTGACATCACCGGATCTATCGCCGGTTTAAGTTCACTCAATTCCGCGAAGTTACGTTCCCGAGGCGGCGTGTTCTTGATCTCAATGGCCCGCTTTTCGATGGACTTAATGAGTTCGGTAATACGCTTATTTTCAAGGTAGGTCTGATCGTCCAGGTATTTACGCAATTGCTCCACGAGGAGGTTGTTGGTTTTGTAAACGTTCTCACCCGCCTCCAAAAGATAAACCTTAATATGTTCCAGGAAAGGTTCGGATGCAAGGCTGCGAATTTCGTCAAGATCAAAGACAGACACTAACAATCGTTCCAATTCGTCTTGGCGGCGGGGCGACATAAGAAATTCCCAAAATGCGCGAAAACTCTTACCCTGGTCCGAATCCCATATGACGTCGTTTTCTTGGAAAATGTCATCGAGGAGTTGACCCTTGGTTTTATCGCTGGTGGCGATGCGTTCGCGCGTCTGACGGTCTAAAGCGCGGAAGTTATACTCGACTTGCCGAAAATCCCCTAACAGTTTTCTCGCCGTTTCATCAACCTGGAAAAACCGTTCTTTGATTTGGGTCGGGTCGAACGGTTCAATAATCCCGGCCTGAATCTTGTCTATTTCGGTGTCGATGTCTTGTTTCTGGCGTTCGAGTTCAGCAATGCGAACCGCTGGATCCTGTTCCGTCTTATGAACAATCTCCCGCAATAACTGGAAAACCGTTAAAAGCCGCGATTCGGTGCCTACGAACTGCTTTTCTTCCAGGCTGCGCAGCCAATCGATGGCCTTTTCGGTGGCGGGCGTGAGGTCGAATTCGGGTTCGTCGCCAAGGTCCGCGTAATACTTTCGAACAAACGCAGTCTTGGGATTTGACCAATCCTCCAAATACTGCTTGGCTGATTTTGGGTAGTGCTCTTCTCCATAAATATCTCGAAGCTGAAACAAAAAATCGTCGAGGCGAGAAACGAGTTCCGAATAACGCAATGAGCGTTGGTTAGGCTTCACGAATACCCTAAACAAGAAGCTGATGATCAGTGGCGCGTTGTCGGCGTTTAACAGCCTTAACGTCGGATGTGACGCCTTTAGTTTATAGAGATAATCGTGGTCCATTCGGTTTTTAGCGGTGCTGAGGTAGAGATGACTACCGGGCGCGTACAGTCGGTTTCCTACTATTTTACAGCCGCTTCCAGTGTGCTGTCACGGGACGCTGTAGCTCGGTGGTTTAGAAATGCGGGCTAGATCCGACGGAAATCAACAGGGACGCGCGTAGTGCACCCTACTCTGGTGAGAAAATCAATAGAAAACATTTAGCTTTAATACGGGAGGTTGTCGAAGATACACCCTACAGGCGCTTATCGCGCCTGCAGGGTACGTTAAGCTACTGAGATCGTCGATTGACCCTTTTTATTCCGCGGTCACCGTTTCGTTGGCCATGGCCGGCAATCGCGGCAAGGTTTGCTCCGGAAATTCGCCTGTGAGGCTATTTAGAAACGCTACAATATCGTTGACTTGAGTGTCGTCTAAATCTTTATTAAGCTGCGTCTTGGCCATAACACGTACAGCCTCATCCAGTGTGCCGACGGCGCCATTGTGAAAATAGGGGGCGGTGAGGGCCACGTTGCGCCACGTCGGGACACGCCACATGTTTTTGTCTTCGTCTTTTTTGGTGACTTCGTAGCGTCCTAGGTCTTCAGCAAGGTGATATTGTTTTTCGTATTTCGTTCCCGTGTGGGTAGGAAATTTTTGGAAGAAACCTTCTCCGGTGGGTAAATTAGTCGGGCCGGCAAAATTTGCGCCGTTGTGGCACGCTGTACATCCCAGCTCCTCAACCAATTTCATCCCATTTTTTGCCGCCGTTGACAGCGCGTGTTCATCACCCTTCACGTGGCGATCAAAAGGGCTGTTTGGCGTGATCAGTGTCCGCTCGTAGGTGGCAATTGCCTTGGCGATGTTGTCATAGGTGACCGGATTGTCGCCGCCGAACACCGTGGCGAACTGTTCAACATAACCGGGGATGGCGGCTATACGTTCGATCGCAACGTCCTGGTGCGGTAGACCCATTTCGATGGGGTTGAGAATCGGGCCTTTCGCTTGATCTTCGAGCGTTGCGGCGCGGCCATCCCAAAACTGCGCAGTTAGGAAAGCGGCGTTCCACACGGTGGGCGCCGAGCGGCCGCCTTTTTGTCCGCCTACGCCCACGGAAACAGGTCGATTATCCGTACCGCTGGCCATGACATTATGACAAGAGTTGCACGATACTGTCCCGTCGACGGACAGTCTCGGATCAAAGAAAAGTTGCTTTCCAAGCTCAATTTTTTCGGGAGTGAGTGGGTTATCTTCGGGAACCGGTGGCGTTTCCGGTAATGCTTCGAAGGCGATCGCTGAACTCGCGGTGGCGAGCGATAGACCTGTTAACAGCGCAATGGATAACTGTTGCGTCCTATGCAAAAGCTTCATCGTTAGGCTCTCCTTTGTTAATTGTTAAGTGGTTTTATATATAACTAGATTAAGTCTAAACAGCGATTTTAATTCTAAAGCTTGGACTAAGTCCAGGTCAACATGTTTGGGGTGGCTATCGCGGCATCGGCTTTAATAAGCGATTATCAAGATGCCAGACCAAGGACTTAGGGCGCGATTAATGCGCTGATATTTAAGATAAATAATGCATTTTTTCTCCATTTACGCGAGAATTCCAATAGCGATAAGCCGAAACAGCCAAAACGGACCAGTCTTGGTACAATTCCCCCGTAGTTTCTGTGTTTCTCTGGATAATAAAAAAATGAGTCATCCGAATTTTCGCCTTCCTATGCTATTTCCGTGTGCTTGGTCTAACGGCTCTTCGTTTCAGCGCTTTCTTATGACGCTTAGTCATGCCCTGTTGCTCGCCGCTCTCGCTATTATTGCCGGCTGTCACAGTAGCAGTGACAACCGACCTGACCCCGTAGATCCCGACGCAGTAGACGTTGTAGGCGGTTCGGTCGCGCTTTCTTCGTTTGGGTCTGACCACGAACTGGAAACGTTCTTGAAGTCTCAGTTCACCGGCGGCTCGGACACCACAGGTTTGTCGCCTCCCGGTGAATCCTTCTCTGCCGATTCTGCGGAGGCGCCGTCTGCCGAGAACTTTTCCGAGACGAACGTTCAGGAGGAGGGCGTTGACGAAGCGGACAAAGTAAAGAGCGATGGCCGCTACCTCTATGTAGCCGCCGACGGTGAGGTGAAGATCGTGCGTGCCAGGCCCGTAGAATCAATGTCGGTTGTGGCCGCTGTTCCGGTTTCAGGGCATATCCGGTCATTATATTTAAACGACAATCAGCTCATAATTCTATATGACGGCGACGCGGGGTCTATGTCGGAGGTCGTTGGCGATGAGCGCTGGATTCCCACTTCCGGTATCGTGTTTGTAGATGTGGCTGATCCTGCCCAGCCGCAAATTCAGCGTCATACCGTTGCCGAGGGGCGGATGATATCGTCGCGGCGGGTGGATTCCTCGTTGCATGTCGTGATGGAATTCAATCCGCTGCCGTATTTCTTTTCTCCGCTTGCGGAGCCGTTCGATGTGACGCTTGGGGCGAATTCATCACGGGACGATAGTAGGTTACCCATTGCGCAGAGACCGCTTGAAGAGCTGCTGCCACGTTATTACGAGTTGGATTTGCGAGGCCAACCGATGGATAGTGGACGGCTGGTGCCGGTAGAGGCTCTTTTCCATCCCGACCTCCCTGGCGGTGTCACGCAAGTCTCAGTGTTGACATTCGATTTGAATCTACCCAGCGAGCCGTTTAAAAGTGTTGGTTATGTGGGTGATGTTGACATGGTCTACGGTTCGCGGACAGCGCTTTATTTAGTCAAGACGCTATGGGCGAGTGGCGGCATTGCGGTCGCGCCGTCGCTTCCTTCGCCGACTGTCCGTACAACACTCGCCGATACCGAGGCGACTGTCGTACATAAACTGGCGTTAACGAACGGGAAAGCGACGATTGTTGCCAGTGGCGCCGTTAATGGCCGTTTATTGAACCAGTATTCGTTGGGCGAATACGAAGGTGTGTTGCGCGTTGCAACGACGACAGGTTTTAATGAAAGCAATAATGTGTTTTTACTGCAGGCGGTTGATGGAGCGCTGGAGATCGTTGGTAGTCTAGAGAATATTGCGCCCGGTGAGCGGATTTATTCCGCAAGGTTTATGGGTGACCGCGGTTTTCTTGTCACCTTTAAAAAAGTTGATCCACTGTTCACGCTTGACTTATCAGATTCCCAGACGCCTCAGCTGGTTGGCGAACTGAAAGTGCCCGGGTATTCCGATTATATCCATCCCTTAGGTGACGATCATCTGTTAACCATCGGCAAAGACGCGGAAGACCAAGGCAGTTTTGCGTGGTACCAGGGCGTACAGATATCGGTGTTTGATGTTCGTAACTTTGCACAACCCCAGTTAGGTGCGAAAGAAATTATCGGTAGTCGCGGGACCGAGTCTGAAGCGTTGCGCGACCCGAAAGCGTTTACGTATTGGGCTGAGCGCGGCCTATTGGGCTTTCCCATCCAATTAGCCGAGGGTGGTTCTGGAGGAAGTGACTTTGGCGAGTATACGTTTTCAGGTCTGTACATTTATCGCGTCGCCACAGACAGTGGATTCGAGCTTCTAGGTCGGTTAGAAACGGGCCCCGCAAACGCGGGTTGGCATTCTTGGACGCGTACTGTTTTTATTGATGATAGGGTGTATGGGATCACCAAAGAGCGTATTGTTGCCGCGCCTGTTGAGGATATAGAGGGCTCTGTGTTATCGCTCAGTCTGGTGGAGGATTAGTGCCAGAGAGACGCGAGCCCTAAGTTGACGGCTTATCGTCGATTAGTTCTCTTAATGTCCTGTCCGATAGCGTTGATAGCAGCGCCTCGGAGAGATCCGCAACAACTTGGTCTACGCCAGGCGTTGACAGATGGACGGGATCGACGCCGATGTCATCGTCATGTGCGCGTCGAAGCGCCTTGATGACGTCGGCCAGTAAAATAGTATCCAGTGCTCTACCGGGAACGTAGGCCGGTGGGTCGTCGTTGGTTTCGATAAGCAAGCCGTGTTGTTTTAAGATTTCGATTATTTCAGCAATAAAATCCGAAGGGACGTCGAGCGCTTGGGCGAGACCGTCAATGGGTTGAGGGTTTTTTCCCTGGTAATAGTTGCTGGCGATGGTCCGCATGATGAGCAGGCCTAGGCGCTCTGTTATTCTAACGCTCAGGCGAGGCCTTTTATTACCAACGCGGATGAACTGAGGATTCTGGAAGTAAAAAGAAAGCTGTGCGCCGAGGAGGAGTATCAGCCAACTTACGTATATCCATATCATAAAAAGGATTACAATCGCGAAACTGGAATAAATAGCATCGTAATTCGTTGAAGAGGCCGCAAACAGCGCGAATGCCCACCCCGCTGTTTTCCACAGTATCCCACCAACGGTCCCGCCGAATAACGCTGCGCTAATCTTCACCTTGGTATTGGGTACGAATAGATAGACAAACGTGAATGCGGCAATAATGAGTAAATAAGGAACCAGCTGCCCGGCGAGATAGAACGCGGTACCAAACGGTTCAATGGCGATTAATTTTTGAACAAACGCCGTGCTCACCATGGAGGCGGTGAGGCCTAATCCGGAGAAGATCAGCACCGGTCCGATTAAGACAACGCTTAGATAATCACTAAAACGACGTCCGATACTACGCGGTCGTGTCTCGTGCCAGATGGCGTTGAACGTGTGCTCGATTTTATGTAGCAGAGAGATGACGGTGTAAAACAGTAGCGCGAGCCCGACCGAGCCCAATACGCCAACTTTGATATTTTCTACAAAATTGATTACGTTAGTAGTAATCTCTAGGCCCTTCTCGCCCATTGGCTCGAGGAAGTTAAGCAATAATGGCTCGATTTGATTATGGACTCCGAATGCTTTTAGAACGGAGAAGCTCACCGCCAACAAGGGTACTAACGAAAGCAGTGTCGTATACACCAAGCCCATGGCGGGTAACGTGAGCTCGCCGCTGCTGAACTCCCGGTGAATTGCGTAGAGAAGCCGCAGCGCTTTGATGAGCACGACTTTATAACGTGGGCATTTGGAGAGGTCAATCGTCCAGATGTCGGTAGAAAAAAACTGGTTTATTCGTCGCCACATGGCCTGCATTTTACTAACAAACGCGCAGATTACGAAGCTTATTTAACACGTTGGCTGAGGCGTCTCCGGATGCGAATTTAAACAAGAGTAGAAAACAGCTCGTACTCGGCATGGTTTGTCGGAGTCATTTCCGTAGCCCGGGTGCAATAACGTGGAACCCGGGACATGCGTACTGGCTTCCTGTTCACGCATCCAATATATCAGGCTAAGGGCCGCGGAAAATAATAATTGTCCAACCTTGCTTGTCTTTTTGCTCAGCTTCTGCGTTACGGCAATTGTTGCATATTCCAATATGCGCCAATTGCCGCGCCTTGAATCTGAACA
>CALZJI010000031.1 GCA_945787615.1 uncultured Chromatiaceae bacterium
GCTATGGCTCCCACCGGTTAAGAACCTGCTCGTCGGTTTGAATAATATACTCCTGGCGTTGGAGAACGCGACACAGGCGGGGACGGCGTTTGTCTTTGGTTACGTGGGCGGCGCACCGTTACCGTTCCAAGGAACGACGCACGGCTCGAGTTTCGTGCTCGCGTTTCGTGCTTTACCTTTGATTCTCGTAGTTAGTGCGTTATCGGCGCTGTTGTTTTATTGGCGTATCCTGCCATGGATTGTGCGAGGTCTTTCCAAGGTGTTGCAAAAGGCCATGGGGATCGGCGGCGCCCTGGCGTTGGGCACGGGCGCCAATATCTTTGTCGGTATGGTCGAAGCCCCGTTATTTATAAGACCTTATTTAAAGGATATGACCCGTAGCGAGTTGTTTGCCGTCATGACCGGTGGTATGGCCACCATTGCCGGTACGGTGATGGTGCTCTACGCCAGCATTATTGGAGAGGCCGTGCCGGATGCCATGGGACATATTTTGGCGGCTTCGCTCATTAGCGCTCCGGCGGCGTTGTTGGTCGCGTTGATGCTGATACCGCCGGAAGGCCGTAAGACGGCGGGTGCGTTGGTTCCGTCGCAGCACGCCCGTAGCAGTATGGACGCCGTAACCAAGGGCACCGTGCAAGGGGTGCAGTTGCTCATTAATATTATCGCCTTATTGGTTGTCATGGTGGCGTTGGTTAGCTTGGCAAATATGCTTCTTTCGGTATTGCCGAATGTGGGCGATGCGCCGCTTACATTGCAACGGTTGCTGGGTTACATCATGGCGCCTATTGCGTGGCTTATGGGCGTTCCGTGGCACGAGGCGACGGTTGCTGGAGCGCTACTCGGTACCAAGACCATCCTCAATGAATTCCTTGCTTATTTAGATCTCGCGGCGTTGCCTGCGGAGCAGCTTAGCGCGCGCAATCGCCTAATTATGACTTACGCGCTCTGCGGTTTCGCAAACTTAGGTAGTTTGGGGATCATGATAGGTGGCTTGGGTACCATGGTGCCGGAGCGGCGTGACGAAATTGTCGCCCTGGGGATGCGGTCCA
>CALZJI010000032.1 GCA_945787615.1 uncultured Chromatiaceae bacterium
GCCACGATCGTCGTTACCATCGCATCACCGGTGACGTTCACGGCGGTGCGCATCATATCCAGTAACCGATCGACCCCCATGATTAACGCAATACCCTCAACGGGAAGGCCAACCTGGTTGAGCACCATGGCGAGCATGATAAGACCGACGCCGGGGACCCCGGCGGTACCGATGGAAGCCAAGACCGCCATCCCAATGACGGTGAGGTATCCGCCGATGCCCAGTTCTATACCGTAGACGTTGGCGATAAATACCGTTGCTACTCCCTGCATAATGGCGGTGCCGTCCATATTTATCGTCGCGCCGAAGGGAACGATAAACGAGGCCGTAGAATTATCGACGCCGAGGCGTTTCTCCGTGCTTCTGAGCGTCACCGGAATGGTAGCGTTGGAACTGGAGGTGCTGAACGCGAAGACTTGTGCTGCGCGCATTTTCTTCAAAAACATGAGCGGACTCACGCGCCCCAATAGTCTTAGCAAAATCATTAGTGTGCCCGTGGCGTGGAGTAGCAATACAATCACCACAGCGCCGAAGTAACTGATCATGGGAAGAATCAAGCCCAGCCCTTGCTGGGAAAACGTTTTGGCCATCAGCGCGAAGACGCCGTAGGGAGCAATGTGCATGACAATCGTAACCACTTGCATCATAACAGCGTTGAGCTTTTCCGCGCCGTTGGCGATAGCGCGGCCTGGTTCGCCCACCATTAGTATGCAGATACCGAAGATGATCGTGAAGAATATGATCTGCAACATGTTACCCTCGGCAAAGGCGGCGACGGGATTGCTGGGAACCAGGTCAATGATGACTTGAGTCAGGGGCGGCGCTTCCGGTGCGGTAAATTCGCGGGTTTCTTCGGCTAGCTCGAAGCCTTGGCCTGGGCCAATGACTTTGGCGACGCCAATGGCCAGCGTAATGGCCAGGGCCGTGGTGAGGATAAACAGCAGAAACGCTTTAAGCCCAACACGGCCAAGCTTGTTGACGTCACCCAGACCACAAACCCCGCAAATCAACGAGAACGTGACCAGAGGAACCACCAGCATTTTCAACAAATTAATGAACATCGCGCCGGCGACGTGGAACACGCCATCGACGAGGTAGTCTTGGACGAACGCGATGTCACTTGCCAATGCGTTAATAAGGCTGCCGACAATCAGCCCCGCGACCATCCAAATCAGGATCTTGGTTGTCATTGTCATTTTTTCTTGCATCGGGTACTCCGGGGGTTTTGTGGATTATGAAAAACGATGAGCATGGTGCATGCGCTAATTTTAACGTAAACGATGAACGTCAGACAAAATGTGAATAGTTCACCATGATTTAGTGAATTTGTCGAAAATCCAATCAAAGGCGCTCCACGTATTCAGTGATGTACGTACTCGCAAAGAGTCGTAGGCGTCATTGTTTTATTTTCTAGTGCAACGTGGAGAATGCAACCATGGAAAAGATATTTGAAACCACGAAAAACCAGTCGATGAACAATTCACTCAACTCAACGTTGGGGATGCGCTCGCAAGGATCGCCGCCTCGCATGGTGAAATCGTCAATGTGCTCGTCGGGACAACGTATAAAAATACTGACCGTAACTGTGCTGATGACGCAATTCAGGTGCTCTTCAACAACGCGCTTGGCGCCTGTCCATGGCGAATTACTAATCCCTCCCCGCAAAAAAACAGTCCCTTCGCTAGTCTTGTTATTGTCACGGACACACGTAATATCGAGGTCTATGAGGACCGTGTTATTACTCATCGTTCATTTTCTTGTCACCCTCGGGAAATTAGGGCCGCGGAAAATAATAATTATCCAATAATTGCGCCGGATTTTTGCTCAGATTCAAGGCGCGGCAAGTGGCGCATATTGAAATATGTAACACTTGCCGTAACGCAGAAGCTGAGTGAA
>CALZJI010000033.1 GCA_945787615.1 uncultured Chromatiaceae bacterium
GTTAAGAAGTTCATCAGCTTGAATAACGATTTTAACTCTGCTGACCGCGGGTACGCTGTGAAGACTGACTGTGCCGCCTTGTGACTTTTTGCCGCCTTGGTCCGAGCGGGCGAAATAGAGGTTGGAAAGAGTTTACTTTCGGTGTTTTTCTCCACTCCCACGCATTCTCATCGCGATTACGCCAAAAATGCCGCGTCTACGGGAGTCCTTGGGCGTCATGTCAGGGCAGAAGTCGGTATACTGCCCCGTCATCACCCGCCACATACAGCTCCCCGGTTTCATCCACGCCGAAGCTGAGCGGACGGAAGGGTGCACGCAGCAGCACGAGATTCTCTCCTACGCCGTCCTATTGGGGCCTAAAGCCGAAAATCTCACCGCTGCAAAAATCACCATAAACGTAGGAGCCTTGTAGTTTTGTAAGGCGTTTACCACGGTAGACATAACCGCCAATCACCGCACAGCGTGCGCCGTTATTGCGGTACTCATAAACCGGCATGATGAGGCCGTCTTGCTTACAGTTCCGCGCCGGTTCAAAACAGTGCTTGCCTTCCATAAGACGCCAGCCGTAGTTCAGTCCCGCGGAATGGGCGGATACTCGGTTGATCTCCTCCCACAGATTCTGCCCCACATCTGCGATATAAGGATCCTCCGTTATGGGATCGAAAGAAAACCGCCAGGGATTGCGCAAGCCCTTAGCCCAGATAGCCCCGCGGGAACGGCTTTCCGCCGCGGCGGGGTTATCCGCAGGAACGCTAAAGTAGGGTGGTTGTGCATCGGCTTCCACCCTCGGTTCTATGCGCAGCATCTTGCCCAAGAGGCCGTTATCGTTCTGTGTATGATTGTGCGGGTCGCCACCGTGGCCGCCATCGCCGGTGCCTATATATAGAAAGCGTTTACCGTCTTTACCATCCGGTGGGCCAAACGCCAACTGACCGCCGTTGTGATTGGCATAAGGCTGGCGGATCTTCAGTAACACCTTTTCACTCGCCGGATCGGCGCGATTAGGATCTTTTTCGTTCACACTATAGCGCGCAATTACTGTGTCACCCGACCGGTCGGTGTAGTTTACCCAGAAAAGGCCCGCGCCGTGTGCACCGCTGTGCGAATAACTGGGGTGGAAAGCGACACCTAATAGACCCCGCTCACCGCCCCAGCCTACACGTTGGGTAATGTTTAGAAACGGCGTAGTGAGCAGCTTATCCTCACGCACGATAAGGATGCGTCCTTCTTGCTCTACCACAAAAATACGGCCATCCCCGCTATGGGCGATGGCCACCGGCGCAACAAGGCCGTCCACCACCTTTTCCAAGGTGATTGCGTAGGTCGAATGGGACCACGTTATAACACTGGAAAGCACCAGGCACAGAACGATAAGGCGGCGAGTGAAAATGGCACGCCGTGATAACCGTCGATGGTGATAAACGAACTCGTTAGTTTCCATGGCTTAGAAATTACCTCACGGTTAATCACATATAGGTACAACGAGTATGTTACCTCTCCCGCTGGGAGAGGGCCAGGGTGGCTTGCGCCATTCGCCGCGCCGGTCATAAAAAGGCTTCACGCGATGGTGGACGTTGGTTTTCCCCGTGATTGACTTATGTAATTGTCCGGCGCCACTGGTCGGGATGAGTGGCCGACAAGGGAAATTGTCGCATTTTACTAAGACGACGGCATATAATGGAACCGTTGATTTCGCGAGTTGCTATAGGGAGGTTCTCGCTGGACGATGACCGGTGCGAGTAAAAAAGTTCGCGAAATTCAGGCTCTAGAAAAAATTCCCGTTGGCGTCAGCGGTTGTTTGCTCGGCGAACAAGTTCGGTTTGACGGCGGCCACAAGCGCGATGCATATATTGTCGGGACGCTGGCAAAGTATTTCGCCTTCATTCCTGTATGTCCGGAAATGGCTATTGGAATGGGCGCGCCGCGAGAGCCTATTCGTCTCGTGGGCGACCCGGATCGGCCGCGGGCGCTTGGCGTTCGAACTGAGAAGCTTGACGTTACGGAGTCGCTACGCAATTACGGCGTGAGTATGGCCGAACAGCTTGGCCATCTTTGTGGGTATATTTTTAAACGCGCTTCTCCCAGCTGCGGTATGGAGCGGGTTAAGGTTTACTCAGAGAAAGGCATGCCGAGCAATAAAGGGGTCGGCATTTACGCGCGCGCTTTTATGGAAAAGCACCCGTTAATACCCTGCGAGGAGGAAGGCCGGTTGGGCGACCCCGTGCTCCGGGAGAATTTCATTCAACGTGTCTTTGTCATGCACCGCTGGCGTAACATGGCAGCCAGTCGCTTAACGAGGGCTAAATTGGTCGATTTTCACACCCGGCATAAGTATATCGTCATGGCCCACAACCAAACGGCGTACAAACGCATGGGCCAGCTCGTGTCTAAAGTTGGTTCAGAGCCGCTACGGCCTTTAGCAGAGCGCTACTTTGCCGAACTTATGTCGACACTGAAACTAAAAGCGACGCGAAAACGCCATGCAAACGTACTGTTACATTTGCTCGGCTATTTGAAACATAACTTGGACACCGCCGATAAAGAGGAGATGATGGATACGATCAGTGTTTACTCCCACGGCGAGATCCCGATAATCGTCCCGATCACCCTTTTTAAACATCACTTCCGTCGTTATCCGAATCCGTATATCGAAAAACAATACTATCTCACGCCCCATCCGCAGGAATTGATGCTTCGTAACCTCCTATAGCACACGCCGGATTAATTGATTAATTGATTAATTGGAA
>CALZJI010000034.1 GCA_945787615.1 uncultured Chromatiaceae bacterium
CCATAAGCCTCGCCAACCACATTGTCGATTTGGAATGCGGCGAGTTAGCCAACGAGTACATGGCGTGGAACTTTAACTCAGGCATGGCGGCGATCGACGCGATTCTCGGACACTTGTTGGGATATCAAGACATCGTTATCTGTTCACGAAACGTCTACGGCGGATCGTTTCAATTATTGCAGGACTGGTACGGAAAACCGAGCAACCTCGATATCGCAGTATGCTGGTTCGACGGCTACGAGGCAACGGATTTTCTAGACGTCCTGACCGAGGTTGAACAGCAGTATTCGAAGCGGTTACAGGAAGGCCGACACATTTACGTTTATATCGAGTCACCCTGCAACCCTCACGGCTACGTTTTGGACACGCCAGCCATCTGTAAGGAAGCTCACCAACGCAGCCTTACGGTGATCGTGGACACAACCGTCGCCACCCCCTTCCTGTATCGCCCATTACTTCGTGAGAACTCCGCTGAACGGCCCGATTTTGTTATTCATAGCTATACCAAGGATATTGCAGGTTCGGGGGTAACCACCGCCGGCGTTGTCATCGGCCCCAATGAACGCATGTTCATTCCAAAGAACGAGTCGCTAACGAAACGCGATACAACGGGAGCCTCAGAGACTTATGATTGGCGAGATACGCTTTTCTGGAACGTCTACTACGTAAAAGGCGCATTTCTTGACGCCGACAAAGCGTTTGAAGTGATCAATGGGTCGCGAACGCTGGAACTACGCATGCTACGTAAAGCCATCAATACCCGCGTGCTAGCGGAATTCTTAGCCTCACATCCCGCACTCAATGTTAAATGTAACGCGTTGACCGACAACGAAAACGCCCACCTGTGCCAGCAGTATATGTACTTAGGCTTATCGGCACCCCTTTTCACCGTAGACATGGAACGAATGAACTTCGATCGAGCCACGTTCACCCGATTTTTCGATTCATTGGAACCGTCTTTCGGCCACATGGTCTCCCTTGGGCAACCCAATACCATGGTACTGTGTCCTGCGCTAACGAGTCACTCGGAAATGAGCGCTAACGACCTGAATAACGCGGGTATTACGCCCACGACGATACGTGTTTCGGTGGGAGACGAAGACGTCCGCACGCTCATCGGACAGTTTCTACGTACAACCGAAATGGTGCTCGATAGCGTCTCGCCCGGTTTCTCGGGTCAATTTATGGCCCCGGCGGACGTCGATAAGCTTTACCGACATGTCTATCTTGATGTGCACGAGCGTTGGTTTGACGCACAACCTAAACTTCGCGATGTCATGCGATAACGGCAGCGTTACAACAACGTGTATGGATCGAGGTTATTGAACGATGTTTCTTACAACCCCTACAGGATCATTGTACGGTTGCCCCGACTCGCCTTCCAAGTTACCGGCCGTCGTTGCAAAGATCACCGTTGAACCTGCACTACTGATGGCCAAATCGCCGCCGCAATCCAAACACGCTTGGCCGCTGTCGCCGTTACCGGGCTGGTCATACGGGCTTACGGATACCAACTCTAGCACGTCATTGGCCACATCATAGCGCCACACTTGCTCCCCAGTTGTCACCTCCGGCGCCATGTCGGTACAATTCGAAGCGAAGATCACGAACTTACCGTCTCTTGAAATCTTTTGCGCAAAGGAGGATGCGTTACACCCTTCTCCATTGCCATTCTTGGACATTAACGTCAACGTGCCACTCATATCTTTTAGATAAACTTGCCCCCCCGAATTCAGCGTTATACGTTGACCGTCCTCGCTTACGGAACTGGAAGACACGTTCCCGGTTAACGGTACGCCCTGCGCGTCTACCGACACGCGATCCAGCGATCCCGTTGCAATATTTTTTCGCCACACATCCGCTACGCCACTCCCCTGGGCTTGGAACACCACAACCTCCCCATTGGCGGCGATCATGGAATCGGAAAAAGTGGTGTAAGCGGCAAGCGTTGTCGACCGGTCATTGGTATCCAATACTTCAGTTGTTCTATTTTGCGATAAATCACGAACGTACACATTTGTAGACAATTCCACAGTATCCATCGCCGTAAAGACGATACTACCATCGGCTGATGGCACGTCTTTGAAGGCGAGATTGTTGTTAGGCACGCCCATGCTCACGTTTACCACGCCCACGTCGATATAGCGTAAACTTCCGGACTGTAGGTTTTTCTCATATAGCGACGGCAAGTTGTCTTGGTCGTCAACGTCCAACTGTTGATCTGTTAAAATGAAAGCATAGCGTCCGTTATCGGAGATCGCGTGAGCCTTCGCACCGTTAGGCGTAAACTCCCCAGAGATGAGGGTCGTAACGACCGAAATTGTACCGCTTGACAGATCAATCGCATACGAGTCGATGGCGTTATTGGTATCGCCCGGAACAAGCGGTCGGTCTGTCGAAACAACCGCGAGAGATGCGTCGGGCGTCATGATCTGCATGGCGCTGGAGATCGGTTGTCGCACACCGTCTTCATCCCTCGAGAAGTAATCGGCGTGGTCGTACAGGGTCAGACTCACGGTCGCGATGTTACTGACAGCATCTCCGTCGTCTACCCGGAAAGTAAAGCTATCGACGCCCACAGCGCCAGTA
>CALZJI010000035.1 GCA_945787615.1 uncultured Chromatiaceae bacterium
ACATACGTTTTTGCAGCGACACTCGTTATAATAGGCGAAATCGTCGCCGTTGCGAGCATCTCTAGTGAAATGAAACGTCCGCGTAACCTATTCTTGATCGGTCCCATGGGTGCAGGGAAAACAACTATTGGCCGGCACCTCGCGCGGGCATTGGCGCTGGAATTCATCGACAGCGACCATGAAATCGAGCGTCGGACCGGCGCGAATATTCCGTGGATCTTTGATATAGAGGGGGAGGCGGGCTTTCGGCGTAGGGAAACGGAGGCCGTTGAGGATTTGACGCAACGAAATGGTATTGTGTTGGCCACGGGTGGCGGCGTGGTCTTGAGTGAGCTCAATCGTGCTTGTCTCCAAGAGCGCGGCGTGGTTATTTACCTCTACGCGAGCATAGACAAGTTATTTCAACGAACGGCGAAAGACCCCAACCGACCTTTATTACAAACGGAAGACCCCCGGGGGCGACTGCAAACGCTGCTGGCGCAACGTGATCCGTTATACCGCGAGGTGGCTGATATCATCATCGATACCGGCGAACATACGCTTCGCGGGACAGTCGATCTAATTTTGGAAGAATTGTCTCGCTTTAACTGTTCGGAGGCGGATCGCGGGAATAGCACGTCTTTGGACTAGCCCATACACGCTTGGAAATTACGCTCTACATGTATCTAGGTAAGTATAAGCCGTAAGTTTTCGCGAGTTATTTTATATTCTGGATTATGAATAAGAAAATAATCAATACGTTGAATGTAGATCTAAAAGAGCGCAGCTACCCTATATATATCGGGGAGGGCTTGCTTTGCGAAAGCGGGCTTTTCAAGCGGCATATTGAAGGTCAGCAAGTGATGGTTGTGACCAATGAGACGATTGCGCCGTTATATCTCGATACTTGTTTAGATGCACTAGACGGATTTCAGCGCGAATCAGTCGTGTTACCCGACGGAGAACAGTACAAAACGTTAGAGATTCTGACCAAAATATTTGATGCATTGCTGGAAAAACGATTCGATCGCTTTGCCACGGTGGTGGCGCTGGGCGGTGGCGTCATTGGCGATATGGCGGGGTTTGCCGCGGCGTGTTATCAACGTGGTGTACCCTTCATTCAGGTGCCCACGACGTTACTATCACAGGTTGATTCGTCCGTCGGCGGTAAAACGGCAGTTAATCACCCGCTCGGTAAAAACATGATCGGCGCTTTTTACCAGCCGCGCTGCGTGGTTGCCGATACGCAGACACTCGACAGCTTGCCAGATCGCGAATTGAGTGCGGGACTTGCCGAAGTCATCAAATACGGTCTGATTCGTGACGAATCGTTCTTCCTTTGGCTCGAGCAGAATATTGATACACTGCTGGCGCGTGATGCCACGGCGCTGGCTTATGCCATCGAGCGGTCGTGTATCAACAAAGCGGAAATCGTCGCAGCCGACGAAAAGGAACAAGGCGTCCGCGCTTTGCTTAACCTTGGACACACCTTTGGCCATGCGATTGAAGCGGGCGTGGGTTACGGGAAGTGGCTCCACGGTGAAGCCGTAGCGGCCGGTACGGTGATGGCCGCAGAAATGTCTTGCCAGCTCGGTTGGCTCGAGGAAGCGAGTGTCGTACGTATTACTACGTTGCTTCGCCGTGCGCGGCTCCCGATCAATGGTCCCCCGGAGTTATCAGCGGCGCAGTATTTGGAATTCATGGCCGTGGATAAGAAAGTCATTGCAGGAAAGTTGCGCTTAGTGCTGTTAGAGAAAATTGGCAAGGCGTTAATTACTAGCGATTTCTCTCCGAAGGTATTGGAGCGCGTAATTGACGCGGCATGCGCTAGATAGATAAGCTTTGTTTTCGGACAGGGTTATGGCGTTATACTGTAATAGCATTGGGTTGTTGCTAGAGGCGCTGATCGACGCTCGACATTGGATTTATCGGCGCGGTGTCGCTAAACGATGACAAACGCGGCCCTTGATTTTTCGAAACACGTTAACATTATGCGTTTTTTCGCAGTGTTTTGTGGTTGGGTTGGCGTAGCGGCGTGCCAAAACCCGGGATCAAATTCGTACCGAGTCTTGTTTTGGGCGACTTGAACAACGGGTCGGCTCTACATACCGCGCCGTTATAACGTTGGCCTAGACGACGGCATGCCCCTTTATTCAACGGAGCCTGATTAACGCAAGTGACCGCCGACAAGCAACCAGATTACGGTTATGTAGCAGGACGCGACGAATGCCGTCTGGCACCTTACGCCGCGCGGGAAGGCGCTTCGCGAGGCCGGCGTTTTAAGGAGCCACAGCCTAACTACCGTGGCGAATTCCAGCGCGATCGCGATAGAATCGTCCATTCCGCGGCATTTCGCCGGCTCGAGTACAAAACGCAAGTCTTCGTAAATCACGAAGGTGATATGTTCCGAACGCGTTTGACCCACTCCATTGAGGTGGCTCAGATCGGTCGGGCAGTGGCCAGGGTTTTAGGATTAAACGAGGACTTAACGGAGGCGATCGCGCTGGCGCACGACCTTGGTCACACGCCGTTTGGCCATGCCGGTCAAGATGCCCTCAACGCCTGTATGAAAGACTACGGGGGATTTGAGCATAACCTTCAGTCATTACGCGTCGTGGATAAGCTCGAGGAGCGCTACGCCGAATTTACGGGCTTAAACCTAACGTTCGAAAGCCGGGAGGGTATCTTAAAGCACTGTTCGACGAAGCGGGCGAAAGCGTTGGGCGAGTTGGGCGAGCGTTTTCTCGCTAAACGGCAACCGACGCTGGAAGCGCAACTGGCCAATGTGGCCGATGAAATCGCGTACAATAATCACGACGTCGATGACGGGTTACGATCCGGACTTATTGGCATAGAGGGGTTGTACGAAGTTCCCGTGTTTCATGAACAATATGAGCGTGTACGCGCTAGTTACCCAGGATTATCGCAACGTCGCACGACACACGAAGTGGTAAGGCGAATGATCAATCGCCAGGTCACCGATCTTATTGAGGCGACGCGCGAGAGGCTGGTGGTCGTCGGGTCGGCCGACGGTGAGGCCGTAAAGCGAGCTGCGGAGCCGCTTGTTGGATTTAGCGAAGAGATGGCCGCTCAGAATCACGCGTTAAAGCATTTTCTCCGTCATAACCTTTATCAACACTACCGCGTTCGGCGGATGTCCGCCAAGGCCGGCAGGATTATTAAGGCGTTATTTGACGTATTCGTAAACGATCGCCGGATGCTACCGCCGGAGGCACAAGAAAAACTTCACGCTCTTGAACGCAAAGGGGACGCGGCGGGACGCGCTAGGGCGGTGTCTGACTATATTGCAGGCATGACGGACCGCTATGCGATAAAGGAGTTTGAAAGAGTATTTAGTCCAACTCACCTGACGTGAAGTAATAAGTGGAGGTATATGTACGCCGTATGTGTCCGTTGAACTGCTCAAGTCTTTCTTCTACATGCCGAAACCTCTGCGTATTAAATAGCCACTTAACTACGCTATGCGAATTTATATGCAACTACCGGCGATCGAAAACAAAGCGCCTCGTTACTACCACCTTCTGATGCAAAGAGACCTCCTCAATGGCTGGACTGTAGTGAGAGAGTGGGGGCGCCAGGGGGCCGGAGGGCGCGTGAAGTCGGAGCACTTCGATACTCAGGAAGCGGCGCAGACTGCGTTGCTGCGCGTACGGGACACGCAATTGAAAAAGGGGTATCGTGTCGTCTTCGTTCAAGGCGCGACGGCTCCGTGTGAGTAATATCAACTAAAGCGCGAGGTCGAATGAATCATAATGGAATTTGCTAGCTTGCAACAGCGCCTCCCAGGGCCTTTCCCCGAAGCGATATCTGAAGGGCAATTTTTTGGAGAACCGCAGCGAACACAGTGCTTAAACTTTCTGTTGCACCTAGCGCCTTACAGCAACGAGTTGCTTGTGGTAACCGGGGATCAAGGTAGTGGCAAGACATCGCTCATTAAGCAATTTATAGCCAAAGCCAGTGACGGGTGGAAAATTTACGTCGTTGGCGTTGAAAACAGCCAAACGGTATCGAGTTTCCTGCGTGAAGTAAGTGCGGGGTTCGAGGTTCAGTTACAACACGATTCGACAGTCCCCGAGAGCATCCAGGCCTTTACGGCCCAGTTTCAGGTCTTACAGAAGCGGGGGCAACGACCCATACTAGTCATAGATGATGCGCACAGGTTGACGGAACCGGTAGCGAGGTTTATCGACCAGTTGGTGGACACGCGAACTGGGGAAGAGAATGACATCAGCGTTATTTTCTTCGGTGAACCATCATTGAATTCGTCTCCGATCATTGATCTCTTGCGCCATCATGGATTGCATACATTCGAAATACCCCCCCTTGGGCTCGAAGAAACGACCTACTATATACGTCATCATTTAACTATTGCAGGCTTAG
>CALZJI010000036.1 GCA_945787615.1 uncultured Chromatiaceae bacterium
AGGCTTGTGGGTGATCGCGTTGAAAGTTGTTTGTTTATTGCGCCGACCCACGCTTTACCCTCACGCAGTTGGTTGGCTGGATTGTACGGTAAAGATGCGTTAACTGGCCAAGAGCGCCTGAGCTTACTCAGCGGTCGGCCACCGCAGGACCAACCGGATGTCGGACGCATTGTCTGCGCCTGTTTTAGCGTTGGCTTGAACACCATCGTGGACGCGATCCAAACGCAACGGTTGACAACGGTGGAGGCCATTGGGGAATCGCTGGAGGCGGGCACAAACTGCGGATCGTGTATTCCCGAACTCAAAGCGCTGCTTGTGGAACAGAAAGTGCCAGCCTAAACCTAAACGGTAGAAACACTACGAAGGAGTATCGCCAGGGTTTGCTACCTCGTCGAGTGTCGAACATTGTTGGGAGAAAGGTAAAGACCTATTTATTAAAAATGTGCTGGATGTTCTTATGTTGCGTAGCCCAAGGAGGGGCGAGAGCGGCCTGGAGAGCGACGGAGGCATACTTGACTGTTGAGGAGATCGGAGGGAGTACGCCCTGAAGATACAGCCACTTACGTAACCGCAATAGTACTGCATGGACGCAGGAGTTAGAGCAATACAGGACGCCTACATGGATGTAGGTGGTAGAGTAATGCAGGACGCCTACATGGATGTAGGTGGTAGAGTAATGCAGGAGCAATTACCGAGCAATTACCGAGCAATTTCCGAGATTGATGGTGAGAAATGCGGGCTATGGAGGCGGGAGACGTAGGTGGTCCTAAACGTGACGCTGATCACAGAACATTTTTTTAGGTCAGTCTATATTTACACTCAAATAACGCAACG
>CALZJI010000037.1 GCA_945787615.1 uncultured Chromatiaceae bacterium
CGAGCTGCATCATTCCACCAACTGATCTCACCTCGCTCGCCGAGCGCAATGGTTGCGTCGGGCATTGCCGCCGCCGATTCTTGGAATCGGTTTAGCATGGCCACCAATTTACGCTTACGTTTACGGCTACGTTTCCGTAAGCGGTAGTAATGCGCGTAGAATTCTCCCCAGACGCCGTTAATGTCAGGCGGATTGGACCAGTTGCCGACGCGAATCCACCTCTCAAGCTGATAGAGCCGAATGCCATGCCACACCAAGTAGCCGGTCACGGCCACCAATAGACAGACGGCTACGGCATCGATTATAACGCCTGCCATCACTGCGGTCAGCACGATGCCGATAAACCGCCAAATTTCCTGTGTCCACGGATTAAGCACGGGTTAAACCTGCGTAGAGAATCGATAGCCGGAGCCACGAACCGTTTGGACAAATCGATCGTGACCGCTAAGCGATAATGCCTTGCGAAGCCGCCTTATGTGCACGTCCACCGTTCGTTCCTCGACATATACATGACTACCCCAGACTTGGTCCAGCAATTGGCTACGACTATAAACCCGCTCCGCGTGAGTCATAAAAAAGTGAAGTAACCGAAATTCCGTCGGCCCCATCTCTAGATTCGTGTCGCCAGCCGTCACGCGATGACCAGTGGGGTCCAAACTTATACCGCCTGATGAAATCGTCTCATCGTTGGCCGCAGGCGCCGCTCGCCGCAATACCGCGTTTATTCTCGCCACTAACTCCCGCGGCGAAAACGGTTTAGTCACATAATCATCAGCGCCGATCTCCAGGCCTTTTAGCTTGTCAGCCTCTTCGCTGCGCGCAGTTAGCATGATCAGCGGCAGTTTTCGCGTTGCATCGTTCTTACGCAGATAACGGGCCAATTCGATACCGCTCATACCGGGTAGCATCCAATCCAACAACACAAGATCGGGAGGCCGCTCCGCGATTCTTTTACGCGCCTGCGCAGCGTCCCCCGCTTCGATGGACTCGAAACCGGCTTGACTCAACGCGAAACCGACCATTTCCCGTATCGCCGGCTCGTCTTCCACGATTAATATGGACCTACTCGACATGAGCTTACCTTGATTTGCTCCATGAATACCCACCTATTACACCGCATAATTATTACAGTTACGTTACAACGCTAATAAAAACAATGGGTAAGACGTATAATAACCGTTCTAAACGGATCATTGCCGTGCTCACAGTCGCTATTACATGATAGCTCATCATTGAGCCCTAAACACCTTGCCGTTTCCACTAAGCCGAGGTAAACTCAGGATTTTTCTTGAATGGCGGTCTCTCGCTGCAGGGCTGCCATTTTGTCTTTTAGGCGCTTCCAAAAGAAACCGTTATGATAGACACAATTATGCCCACCTACAGGCGGCTCCCTGTCACGTTCGAACGTGGCGAGGGCGCGTGGTTATGGGACACCCAGGGCAAGCGATACCTCGACGCCCTAAGCGGTATTGCCGTCTGCAGTCTTGGTCACGCCCATCCCGCCGTTGCGGAGGCCGTATGCGAACAGGCTAGACAACTGGTTCACACCTCCAACCTTTACCGTATAGCCCGCCAGGAATCACTCGCCCAGCTTCTCACCTCGGTGACGGGCATGGAAAAGGTGTTTTTCTCCAATTCCGGCGCGGAAGCCAACGAAGCAGCGATAAAAATTGCCCGCCTCTACGGCCATAGCCAAGGAATAAAGAATCCAACGATTGTTGTCGCTGAAAACAGCTTTCACGGGCGTACCCTTGCCACACTCACCGCGACAGGCAATCGAAAGGTCCAAGCCGGTTTTGAACCCCTGGTTAAAGGATTCTTGCGCGTCCCCTACGACGACCTTGGCGCATTGTCCACAGTGGCCAAAAACAGCACCGACGTTGTTGCCGTAATGCTCGAACCGATTCAAGGGGAAGGCGGTATACGCACCCCGCAAGCCGAATATCTCGCTGGTGTACGCACACTGTGCGATGAATTCGGTTGGTTAATGATTCTAGACGAGATCCAAACGGGATTATGTCGCACGGGCGCATGGCTGGCAGCCGAACACAGCGGGATTTTGCCAGACATTGTCACGTTGGCAAAAGCACTGGGTAACGGCATACCCATTGGCGCTTGTTTAGCAACGGGCACAGCGAGCAACATTTTTCAGCCTGGGAACCATGGATCCACGTTTGGCGGTAATCCGCTTGCTTGTCGAGCTGCCCATGCTGTGGTTAAGACCATGCAGGAAAACAAACTCGGCGACAACGCGACATCCCAAGGTCAGCGACTACGCGACGCCCTCGAATCGAAGCTGCGCGACAACCCTTTGGTAAAAGAAATACGCGGCAAGGGCTTAATGGTTGGCATTGAGCTTGATCGACCCTGTGGCGAACTCGTCACGATGGCTCTTAACGAGGGACTACTGATTAATGTCACGGCAGAGAGCGTCATTCGTTTGTTACCGCCATTAATCGTCAACAACAACGAAGTCGATCAGATTGCGGACGGTATCGCGCTCGCCGTCGCAGAGTTCACGAAATCGATATAACAGGATTTTCAAAGGAACACCAATGGGTGTACGGCATTTCTTAACGTTAAAAGACCTGAGTCACGAAGAACTGACAAAACTCATCGCGCGTGCAATCGAGCTGAAAAAAAAGCACAAGTCGGGAGACATATACGAGCCCCTTAAACACAAAGTGCTCGGTATGGTATTTGAGAAATCGTCGACGCGAACCCGCATCTCATTTGAAACCGCGATGATCCAGCTGGGTGGCCATGCCATCTTCCTGTTGCCCGGCGATACCCAGTTGGGTCGCGGTGAACCCATCGAAGACACCGCGCGCGTGTTGTCCCGTATAGTCGATGTCATTATGGTGCGTACCTATGAGCACAAGAAGCTGGAAACGTTTTCGGCCTACTCCGATGTTCCCGTCGTCAATGGGCTAACCGACTTGGCGCACCCTTGCCAGCTTTTGGCCGACATGCAAACATATTTTGAACACCGAGGTGATATTCAAGGTAAAACCGTCGCATGGATTGGTGATGGTAACAATATGTGTTATTCATACATCAATGCCGCGCGCCAATTTGACTTCAAACTCCGGATCGCTTGCCCCCCTGGTTACGAGCCAGACAATCACCATATAGCTCAAAACGACAGTTACGCGACACTGGTAAACAACCCAACCGTGGCCACCACAGATGCCGATCTCGTGGTAACAGATGTATGGGCCAGCATGGGCCAGGAAGACGAACATCGCGCGCGAGCAAAAGCGTTCGCCGACTATCAAGTGACGCCTGAGACCATGGCGCGCGCCAAGCCAAACGCTCTGTTTATGCACTGCTTGCCTGCGCATCGTGGCGAAGAAGTCAGCGCCGAGGTCATTGATGGTCCACAGAGTGTTGTGTGGGACGAGGCTGAAAACCGACTCCATTCACAAAAGGCGCTTCTGGAATTCTTACTTTGCCCATGACTTCGCTTTTAACCGTTAAGGCCATCGAATGTCGCTACGACAACCAAGAGGTCTTTAGCAACCTAAGTTTGCATGTCAATAAGGGTAGCATTGCTTGCTTGCTTGGTCAGAGCGGCTGCGGTAAAACGACCGTACTTCGAGCCATCGCGGGATTTGAGCCCGTCGTCGCCGGTGAAATCATTTTAAGAGGCGTTACCGCCTCGCGCCCCGGCTATACTTTGGCACCGGATAAGCGCCGCCTAGGCATGGTGTTTCAAGATTACGCGTTATTTCCACACATGGATGTCAGCAGCAATATCTGTTTCGGGCTACGTGATATGTCCCGGGCCGCTAAGAAAGATACGGCAACCCGGCTACTGAAGATTGTCGGCTTGAGCGGGCTTGGAGAACGCTACCCTCACGAGTTATCCGGCGGCCAGCAACAGCGTGTTGCGTTAGCGCGAGCGCTAGCCGCGCGACCGGAACTCATTCTAATGGATGAGCCGTTTTCTAACTTAGATGTCGATTTGCGTGAACGTATAGGGCTGGAGGTTCGCGATATTTTACAGGAAGAAGGCATTGCGTCGATCTTGGTCACCCATGACCAACAAGAAGCCTTCGTGTTGGCAGACGTAATCGGCGTAATGGACGAAGGGAAAATCGTCCAGTGGGATACCCCTTTTAATCTTTACCACGAGCCCGTCAATCGCTTCGTGGCCGACTTCGTAGGCCAGGGCGTCTTCCTTAAAGGGACGTTGCTATCGCCCGACACCGTAGAAACTGAAGTGGGTGTTATAAAAGGTGACCGCGCCTACCATCTGCCCGTGGGCGAAGATGTGGATGTATTGCTTCGTCCCGACGATATACTTCCTGCTCCGGAAAGCACGCTCCGAGGCGTAGTGGTTAAAAAGGCGTTTAAAGGCGCTTCAATTCTTTATACGTTGTTGCTACCAACTGGGAATACGATACTTTCCCTTTTTCCTAGCCACTACGACTATGACGTGGGCGAACGAATTGGTTTTCAAGTCGGCGCACAACATTTAATTTCATTCCCTCGAAATTGAACACTAACAACGAAAAAGCGGGCCGTTGGCCCGCTATTCGCATACACCTCGAACTTTATACTAAAGACCCGATAGATAATTCGCTACCGCTTCAATCTCCGAGTCCGACAGCCTTTTCGCGATATCGCTCATCATACCGGCCGGATCATTAGCCCGTGCGCCTGCACGGAAGTCTTTAAGCTGCTTAATGATATAATCACGATGTTGCCCGCCAATGACAGGGAAAACCGATACATTGGGTGATTTCCCTTTTCCATTTTTCCCGTGGCAATTCACGCACCCGTAGATACCGGATTTAGGGTTTCCCTCAAGAAACAATTTCTTGCCTTTCCTTGCTAGCTCCTTATCAATTGGGAAAAGCGGCTCCTTGGACATTTTCTGAGAATTGAAGTAAGCGCCGATATCTTGCGCGTCCTGCACGGAAGCAACCATTGCCGCCATACCCGCCATGGTATCGTTGTTGGCTCGATGTCCTTTCTGAAAGTCCAAAAGTTGCTTGACGATGTAATTTTCATATTGACTCGCCAAACGCGGGAAATCTCCTGCCATGCTATTTCCGTCGCCACCGTGGCAACCTGCGCACAAACCGGCTTTACCTTCCCCCGCCGCCGGATCCCCTTTAGCTGCCACCTGCCCCCCAGCAGAAAGCAACATCGTAAAAGCGGCAACAAGTGTTGCTGTAGTAGAAATGATTTTGTTCATGAACCCCACCCTTTAACTTCGTTCACCTTAACGCTGTGACTCTGTGAAATCACATCTTTCGAGTACAATGAATTTTTATAGCAATACCGACGATAACAGTCAATCTATTGTGGTCCCAATTCCGCGATTTTTATAGCGCATTATTTTGCGTCGATCATTGATAACTGGTTGTTAATAAGCGTTTTTCCCGATAAACCCTTTAGCTATAGTGCTGAGTATTATTTTTACGTCTAACCACAAGGACCAGTTCCGGATATACGCCAAATCATGCTCTACCCGCGCCCGCATCTTATCCACCGTTTCAGTCTCGCCCCGCCACCCATTGATTTGCGCCCAACCGGTTATTCCAGGTTTGACCTTGTGCCGTAGCATATAACCCGCGATAAGCTTTCGATACATCTCGTTGTGCGCGACCGCATGCGGCCGCGGGCCTACAATCGACATCCGGCCCTGCAACACGTTAATAAACTGAGGTAATTCATCGAGTGAAGTACGGCGCAAGAAATTGCCAACAGGGGTTACCCGCGGGTCCGAGCGAGTTGCCTGCGTTACATCCGAGCCATTCTCGCAAACGCGCATTGTACGAAACTTCCAGACTTCTATTTTCTGTCCTTGTAATCCATAGCGAGTTTGGTGAAAAATCACCGGCCCCGGAGATGTTATCTTCACTAGAGTTGCGATAACTAACATAGGCACGGCGACCGTTAGTAAAATGGCCCCGGAAAGCACGATATCCTCAAGTCGCTTGACCCAGCTGTCAACCCCATAGAATGGTGTCTCATAAATACTCACCGCAGGCAGTTCACCGACGTGGGTCCAGCTGGCGTTCATCAAGTCGAACATAAAAAAATCAGGTACCATGTAAACGGAAACCGTCGTATCGGCCAGCTTAGAAATGAGATTCTGAATCCGCGTTTCTGCACGCATAGGCAAAGTAATGTAAATAATATCGATCTTGCCATCTCGCGCTTGTTGAACGAGATCATCGAAGGTCCCTACGACGTTTATGGGCTTATCGGCGAGCGGCCGGGAACCGGTAGGCGCGCGATCGTCGTAAAACCCCATAGCTTTGAAACCCAGCCATGGTGCGCCGATGAACGTGTGCGCTAACTTAGCACCGAGTTCGCGGGCACCCACAATGGCAACATTGCGGGTATTTATGCCCTGCTGGCGCAACAAACCTACGATAAAGTGAAGAGCGCTACGCCATGTTGTCAATACAACTGGCGTGAGAATAAGCCACGTCAGCATGACGCGACGCGAGTATTCGGCCGATACTTTTGTTGCGTACGCGAGAAACAAAAGCCCGAGGATTACCCCAATCCAGGCCCACCAAAGCCTGATCCCCTCTTGCCACAGCGGCGCACCACGCCAGGCGCGGTACAGATCGTAAAATTCGGCGAAGAAAACGAACAATCCGACAGCACACGCTAAGGCGAGACTATAACGCTCGTTCCAGATTACGCCGTAAAGATCGGCTATTAGCCAAAGAGATGCCCCGACCAATAGCGCGTCAATCATACGCGTGATTAACGCCAGTTTAGAATGTCGCGGCTTCAGAATACCATTCGACGCTTCGGGCCCCACTAGAATCCCAACCTTTCCAACCCTATGTTTGAGCTGATACGATGATAACATCCGAAAAATTGCGCGAAGCCTTCGTGATCCACGTTCAGGTCTGCTTCACCGTGGTAAACCACCGCGCATCACACCCAGAAAAGTGGTTCCGTCCAACGTGAGCGTCCTTTTTAATTATAGTTCACATACCTATGCCCTGAAGTACGTAAGAGTAACTACAATTCACTCGTTGACGCAAGGCTTGTAGAGAGACCGACTTGTATATTCGTTCCTTAGTAACACTCCGTGTTGCTGCCGCCCAATGTTCCATAGCACAAAACCTCCCGAAGTAACACAGTGGCGTAACTACCTGCACGTAAACAAAACGATGCTTCCAAGACGCGCTTCGGGAGGTCTAATGACCACTCTAACTCTTGCGCACACATGGCCAGAGAACGCCGCTGTTGCTTCAGACCGAGCGCCTCAAGCGCGGACCGCAATTCGGCGTCCCCTTCAAGGATACGCGTTTCTAGCTCCCTCGCCTCTGCGCGGGTCATGGTGTCGCCACTGCCCCACAAAGGGCCGGTCGGGCAGATATCACCTTGTCGACACCGACCGGTTAACGCGGCCGTGACTTGCTCCACGGTAAACACGCTATTACTCCCCTGCAGCATGGCGACGTCACCCGTGACGAGTTGATTCCAGGTCCGGCGCAGAATACGGCCAGCAAGTACTTTGTTGAACAACGCGGCTCTCACGGTGGACATATAAATGCTACGTACGTGGCGATTCTTAACTCTATGCGCGCCCGCTAACCATGCCAGAGCGTTCGCCATATTATCGCGACCAAATCGTTGCTCGCCGAAATAATTTGGCACGCCCTCCGCATGAATTTTGCCCAACCGGGTTATAACATCCTCGGGATCGGCATCTACGTCTCGAACAACGATCTTGAACCGATTTCGTTTAACACACCCCGGTCTAAGTTTACGACCATGCCGAGCAACAGACAGGACGCGCCAGTGGTCGCTTTGAAACTCATCCCAGTCGGTATCGTCTTTCCCAGGAAGATGAACGCTAAACCATTGCCGGGTAACTGCATGGCGGTCCTTTAGCCCAGCGTAGCCGACGTCCACTTTCGAGACACCGGCAAAACGTGCCAAATGCCCAGCGACCCACTGGGTATTAGCGTCGCGTTTTTCGATTCGCACCAAAACATGGTGGCCTTCGTGGTCCGGCGGGAAACTAAGCTCCTCGTCGACAGAAAAATCGTCAGGATAGCTCCGGATCACACCGCTTCCGCGCGGCTTTCCATGGGCATAGGGAAGTTCCGATAGCGGTTGTTGAGTAGCCCTCGACATCTATTGAATGCTATTAGCAACGCGAATTAATAGGCGCAGTTAGACAAGCACGCACTAACCCCAAACCCAAACTCTCGAGTACCAGCGCAAGACGGGCGTAACGTCCGGTGATTCTCCTGCTGTAAACCAGGAATACGTCGATACCAATCCATGTGCCCTGCTGCCATCATCGCTCGAGCAGCAACACAACAGCGTGCGCCGCGATACCTTCTCCCCGTCCGGTAAAACCCATACCTTCGGTGGTCGTGGCTTTTATGTTTACCTGTTGGGGATCGATTTCCAAGTCTTCCGCCAAGTTCTGAATCATAGCGGCAATATAGCGTTTCAACTTAGGTCTCTGTGCAACAACCGACGTATCGACGTTTGCCACACGCCATCCTTTTTCCCACAACAAAGAGTTAACGCGCCGTAAAAGTATACGGCTATCTACGTCCTTATACGTCTCGCTCGTATCAGGGAAATGCCCCCCTATGTCGCCAAGCCCAGCAGCACCTAGCAACGCGTCGCAGAGGGCATGGATTAACACATCCCCGTCTGAATGCGCCAGCATCCCTAGCTCATAAGGAATATCCACACCGCCTAAAACCAAACGGCGACCAGCACTAAAACGATGCGCGTCGTAACCGTGACCAATTCTCAATGCGTCTGCTCCACTTGACGTTTCAGGAAGCACTCGGCTAGCACTAAATCTTCAGGGCGGGTAATTTTTATATTGTCTCCGCTACCTTCAATCATACGTGGCGCATAACCGGCCAATTCCATCGCCGATGCCTCATCAGTAACGACATGGCATTTATCGATAGCCTGTTGTAGCGCCTCCCTAAGCACTACGAGACGAAACATCTGTGGCGTTTGTGCACGCCATAATCCGCCTCGATCCACAGTGTCTTGTACGATGCCATTCGCGCTTGTTCGTTTAATGGTGTCAGCGACAGGGACGCCTAACAGCCCCCCTACTGAATCATCAGCCAACGAGGCGATCATTTTGTCTATATCGGTATGCCGTACACACGGGCGTGCCGCGTCATGAACCAGCACCCAATCATTTGGCGACGCATACTCCACCAACATGGACAAACCGCTTAATACCGAATCACAGCGCTCCGCACCGCCTTGAGCGACGAAGAAACGCGCCGGCCCATCCGGGACAGCGATGGTAGGCCAAATGCTATCGGCCGGAGCGACGACCACCACCACACCGGCGATACGAGGGTGAGTTCGCATTCGTTCTATGGCATGGGTCAAGATGCTCTTGCCACATAATTGAAGATATTGCTTGGGTCGATCACTGCCCATGCGCGTGCCCGCACCCGCAGCAGGCACAACGGCCCAATATCGCAATGCGTTGCTCTGTGAATTAATCATTAGCGATAGTAACGGTTGGACAGCGGTCGACGACCACCGATCGCGTTATTCTTCTTCGATAATTTGGAAGAAGGTTTCGTCTTTCTTAATCATGCCTAACTCACTACGAGCTCGTTCCTCGACCGCCTCCAAACCCCGCTTTAGATCTCTCACTTCTGCTTCCAATGCAGCATTTCTCGCTTTCAGCCGTGCGTTTTCTTGTTGCTGAGTATTAATCGCTTCCCGTAGCCGCTTAACCTCTATTAAGCCACCTTCACCAAGCCACAGCTGAAATTGCAAAAACAAAAACAAGACTACAAGTAAACCAAGCACCCATTTCACTAGGCTGCTCCGCCATCACTTCAGCGCAAAGGTAAGTCGCGTAGCGTTAACGATGGCTACCTTAAGCCTTGTTTAAAGGCGTCTTTACCTGCATAGCTACACTGCTCACCCAGCTCCTCAGCGATGCGCAACAGCTGGTTATACTTCGCAACGCGATCAGAGCGAGATAAAGAACCGGTTTTTATTTGTCCTGCGTTTGTCGCTACGGCAAGATCGGCAATCGTGGTATCTTCTGTTTCACCCGAGCGATGTGAAATAACCGCCGTATAGCCCGCTTGTTTGGCCATGTCAATCGCGGCAAGGGTTTCAGTCAAGGAACCGATTTGATTGACTTTAATCAGGATTGAATTGGCAACGCCTTTAGAAATGCCTTCCTGCAAGATGCTGGTATTCGTCACAAACAGATCATCACCCACTAATTGAACGCGTTGACCCAGGCGCTCAGTTAACAGCGCCCAACCTTCCCAATCATCCTCGGCCATGCCGTCTTCTATACTTAGAATCGGATAGTTGTCCACCCACGATGCCAACACATCAACAAACTCTGACGCGGCTAGAGTTTTATTCTCGGATTCTAGAACGTACTTTCCGTTCTTGTAGAATTCAGAGCTCGCGACGTCCAGACCGATGTAGATATCCTGACCCGCTTTGAACCCGGCCGCATCAACCGCTTCGAGGATGACATCGATGGCTTCCTGATTGGAGCGCAGATTTGGCGCAAAGCCGCCCTCGTCGCCCACCGCGGTGTTGAGGCCTTTGCGCTTTAACAACGCCTTCAACGCGTGAAATATCTCGGCGCCATAGCGAATCGCTTCGGCAATATTGGGCGCTCCCACTGGCATCACCATGAACTCCTGAAGGTCAATGCTGTTGTCTGCGTGTGCGCCGCCGTTGATGATATTCATCATTGGAACGGGCATCTGAAAAGGACCGGGTCCGCCGAGGTAACGGTAGAGGGGCTCGCCACGTTCCTGCGCCACGGCTTTTGCAACCGCCATCGACACTGCCAAGATAGCGTTGGCTCCGAGCCGGCTTTTATTGGCCGTACCGTCCAGATCAATCATCACCGCATCAATCGCGTGTTGATCACCGGCATCCTTACCCAATAACGACTCCCGGATATCTCGATTCACGTTTGAGACGGCATTCAATACACCCTTCTTTAGGTAACGTCGGGCATCATTGTCGCGCAACTCAATAGCCTCACGGGAGCCAGTGGATGCGCCTGAAGGCGCGGCAGCACGTCCGAGCGCGCCAGAATCGAGAACAACGTCCGCCTCCACAGTCGGATTACCGCGCGAATCCAGGATTTCACGCCCACGAATATCAGTAATCTGTGCCATTCAAATCTCCACCATGCTTAAAGTATTTTTTAACGACGACGAATACGGGATCACGCCGCCTAGTTCTCCAGTAAATCGTTCTCTGGAAATCCGGCCGATTTAACGGTGTTGTCTATCTGCTGCAAGAGGTGTAGCAACGATTCCATTTTGTGCAGTGGCCACGCGTTCGGGCCGTCGCTCAACGCGTTGTCGGGGTCTGGGTGCGTTTCCATAAACACCCCGGAGACGCCGGCTGCGACCGCCGCACGCGCCAATACGGGAACGTACTCCCGTTGACCGCCCGAGCGACTTCCTTGCCCGCCGGGTTGTTGCACCGAATGTGTCGCATCGAAGACGACCGGGCATCCGGTCTCCCGCATTACCGCCAAACTACGCATATCCGAAACCAATGTATTGTAGCCAAACGACACCCCACGCTCGCAGACCATTATCTGGTCATTACCCGTCTCGCGTGCTTTTTTCACCACGTGTTTCATATCCCAAGGGGCAAGAAACTGACCTTTCTTAATGTTGACGGCTCTACCTTGCCGAGCAACATTTTGAATAAAGTCGGTCTGACGACAGAGAAATGCCGGTGTCTGCAACACATCGACCACTGCAGCGACTTCATCAAGCGGCGTATACTCATGCACGTCGGTCAATATGGGCACTCCAATGTCCGACCTAACTTTGGCTAAAATACGTAACCCCTCCTCCAGGCCAACACCTCTAAAACTTTCGGACGACGTCCGATTTGCTTTATCGAACGACGACTTATAGATAAACGGAATTCCTAAGCGATCCGTCATCTCCTTCAGTACACCCGCCGATTCTAAGGCCAGCGCTTCACTCTCGATGACACACGGCCCCGCGATGAGAAATATCGGCTTTTCAATACCTACGGAAAAATCACAAAGATTCATACGCTAACTAATTTTGCCGCTGTAGAACGCTGATGATCGCGTGCGGCTTGAATGAATCCGCCAAAAAGGGGATGCCCATCACGCGGCGTGGACGTGAACTCGGGATGAAACTGGCAGGCAATAAACCAAGGGTGTCCGGGGATCTCGACGACTTCCACCAGATTACTATCGATGGATAATCCTGAGCAATGCATACCGCCATCCTGAATGGTTTTTAAGTAAGTGTTGTTGAATTCGTATCGATGCCGATGGCGCTCAACAATCACATCCTGGCCATACACGCTCCGTATTCGAGAATCCGGTTGTAATCGGCACTGCTGCCCCCCGAGACGCATTGAGCCTCCCAGATCCGATTGGCTATCGCGCTGCTCCTTCGTCCCCTCGGCCGTTGTCCATTCCGTGATAAGCGCGATAACGGGATGGGGAGTGTTGGCCTCGAACTCGGTGCTGTGGGCACCCTCTAATCCTACGACGTTACGCGCAAACTCAATCACCGCCACTTGCATCCCAAGACAAATACCCAAGTACGGTATGCCGTTTTCCCGCGCATACTGAACCGCTATGATTTTGCCTTCTATCCCGCGCTCGCCAAATCCGCCCGGAACGAGTATGGCGTCCATGCCCTCAAGCGCATGGGTACCGTCGCGTTCCAGGTCTTCCGAGTCAACGTAGACAATATTTACGCGCGTGAGGGTATGAATTCCGGCGTGAATTAGTGCCTCAGACAAAGACTTATACGACTCGGTGAGATTGACGTACTTGCCTACCAACGCAACCGTAGTGTCCGCTGTTGGGTGTTCCAGATCACGAACCACCCTTCGCCATGCCGTTAAATCCGCTTCCGGCAACTGCAACTGCAGCTTTTTCGCCACTATCGTGTCCAGGCCTTGCTCATGAAGTTGTAATGGAATTTTATAGATGCTATCGACGTCAACTGCACTAAAAACGGCTTCCTCCTCGACGTTGGTGAAAAGCGCGATTTTGCGCCGCTCATCCGCCGGGAGAGACCGATCAGCGCGACAGAGCAACACGTTTGGTTGTATCCCGATAGATCTCAACTCCTTTACGGAATGCTGCGTAGGCTTGGTCTTCAACTCACCGGACGTAGCCACATAGGGCACCAGCGTCAAGTGAATAAACAGACAACGGTCGTGACCAAACTCGACACCCATTTGGCGAATCGCTTCCATAAATGGCAGGGATTCAATATCCCCCACGGTCCCGCCAATTTCCACCATGGCAATATCAACGTCTCCTGCACCGTCTTGGATACAACGTTTGATTTCATCCGTGATGTGCGGAATCACCTGCACCGTGCCGCCTAAGTAATCACCACGCCGTTCTTTGCGAATGACGTTCTCGTAGATTTGTCCCGTCGTAAAATTATTACGCCGGCTCGTCGTCATCCGAACAAAGCGCTCATAGTGCCCGAGATCCAGATCCGTTTCCGCTCCGTCCTCCGTCACGAAAACCTCGCCGTGTTGAAACGGGCTCATTGTCCCTGGATCAACGTTAATGTATGGATCTAATTTAAGCAGAGTAACCTTTAGTCCGTGGGCTTCCAGTAACGCGCCAAGCGAGGCCGATGCGATTCCTTTGCCCAATGAGGAAACCACACCGCCTGTTATAAAGATATATCTAGTCATGCAACCTGTGAGATAGTAAGGAGTGTAAGCTCGAAACTGCGATACGAGGCAAAGCCTACCAAAATACACCGGCCCCCTCAATCACCGCGTAGGGATCGGCAATTCGTACGACAACAGTTATTCTCAGCGTCTAGTAGAAAACCACAACCGGTTTATTTTAGCTCATATCCAGCCCAATTACTCATTGGCTTTAATGTCGCCCGAAGCCGACGGTCCGATTACCCCTTGCAGCCGGGGCCAGCTCACACCTACCCAGACATTGGTAGGCTTCTGTTCTAAGGACATTTTTTCCCCATCGTTAGTGCGAATTGGCGTTTTCAGGTCGTCGCTACCCGATCGACTGTCGCTCGATCCACACTAAATCCAACTTCCTTTTGAGTTCCAGAATCCTAATCCTACTTTTGACCACGAGCAGCCGCAATTTTCCGTTATGCCCTTACCCATCCGGTAATCACTTCACCTTTCGCTCTAGTGATTGTTTTTTATAGTTTTTTTATGAAGCCGACCCCTGTGTTTCGACAACGGTAGCGATAACATACCTCTGCCTTTGGGTTCGCAATCGTTGTAAAATCTATGATAGCTGGATGACCATTATGTGTCCCTGTCTAGAAAGTGCTTATGCTTGGCTGTACTCCTTTAGATTTCACTGGCCCGCATTTCTCACGGGCAAGCATTGCGAGGGCGCACAAGTCCTTGGAGTACAGAACACAAGTACAGGAGCACGACAAAGCCATACATCAAAGGAGCCGTCAACCCGTATTCACGAAACCGGGGGATACCCCCATTGCGCCCGCGGTCGCTACTGCGGCGTTCGGGGGCCACGGGCAAGCGTGTTTATAACTCACCAATCCACCTTTTCGTATAGCGCTAATCCAATTGGAAAACAAATCAATTGTCGGTATCTTACTCGCCGCAGGAATAAGCAGCCGGTTCGGCAGCAATAAACTCCTCCATCCCATTCGGGGCAGGACGCCAATGGTATTGGCCTCATTATACCCCTTGAGAGACGCGTTAGCCGACATTGTCGTCGTCACTCAGCCGAGTGATACCCCAATCCACCATCTGCTCTTGACCGAAGGGATACCGTTCACGGTCTGTCACAACGCACATCAAGGCATGGGCGCGAGCTTGGCATGGGGCGTTAAGACAACGTTGAACTACGAGAGTTACGTCGTCGCACTTGCGGATATGCCGTTTATACACTCGTGCTCAGTAAAAAAAATCGTACGAGCGCTCATGAATGGCGCGTCGATCGCAGCACCCACGTTCCTTGGCCAGCGCGGGCATCCTGTGGGCTTCAGCTGCCGTATGGCGAGCCAATTGCTATCGTTAAATGATGACTATGGAGCTCGGGAAATCATTCACCGCTACCGCCACCTGTTGAGAAGCGTCCCCGTATCAGATGGCGGCGTCGTAAGAGACGTTGATGTCCCGGAAGATCTTCGTTAATGTGGCGACATATACCCGTGGCGTTTGAGATTTAGGTGTTAAGAGTGCGTCATATTCATTTCGTGGCAAGGCGAAATGACGAGTAATAGCCGGACTATTGCGAGGAGTTTCAACGCAGACATGGA
>CALZJI010000038.1 GCA_945787615.1 uncultured Chromatiaceae bacterium
AGGTTAGGGTGCGCGTAGCGCTCCCCGACATATCGCTGTAATCTAGCGGCAGGCCTCCGATCTCTCGCCTGTGATTTAAGCGCATTTTTGCCAATCGTAACACCCTTCCCCCAAAGATGTTAAAGAATACAACTCCGTGTCCGATAGCGCAACGGATGCACATAGAAAAAAATGTAGTTGCGAACGAGTAATTTTTATCCAAGAGGAGCATATACGAAATGTTAAATAATTTTCCAAAGAGCAAAGCATTGCTCGCTGCCGGACTGTCCACCGCTCTGGCGTTTGCCTCGACGGCGGCCTTGGCTGGTTCCAAAAATGTCAAAATGGTCGTGACGGCGGCCTTTGTATCTGACAAAGGCATGCCCGTCTATGAAAAAATGGCCACTTATCTTTCGGATAAACTCGGCTGGGAAGTTGAGGTTGTTTCCGGGTTGTCTTATGAAGAATCCGATGAAATGTTGGACGAAGGTATTATTCAGGTCGGATTCGTGTGCGGTTTGCCATACGTGCATAAGTTTAAAGAAGGTAAGTACGACCTGTTGGCGGTGCCCGTAATGTCTATGAAGAAGGGCGAATTTCCCGATGCCAAGGGTTATGAAGACGTGCCCGGAAAGTACTATTCCTACACCATCGTTCGTAAGGATTCGAACATTAAAAGTTGGCAAGACTTGAAGGGTAAAACCTACGCCTATAACGATAAAGGCAGTAACTCAGGTTACAACATGCCTCGCTATAAGCTGGTGGAGCTGGGCGCCAAGAGTTGGGAAGATTGGTTTTCAAAGGTGGTCGTGTCAGGTTCCCACGAAGAATCCATACGCCTAGTGGCCTCGGGTGTTGTTGATGCCAGCTCAGTTGATTCGTTGGTGTTGGACTACGACCGCTCCATCAAAGACGCAGCGGCTCACGGCGTGCAAATCATTGAGCATCTTCATCCGGGTGGCGCGGGCGCACCACCGGTTGTGATCAGTAAAAAGGCCGATCCGGCCATTCGCAAAAAGTTTAAGGAAGTGCTGCTCGGCATGCATAAGGATCCCAAAGGCAAGAAGATTCTGGACGGTGCATTGGTGTCACACTTTGCGCCACCGGATGACAAAAACTATGACGACATCCGTAAAATGGAACAGGCCGCCCATGACGCAGGCTTCAAGGACCATGAAGGCTAAGTGTTAATTGTTTAGGAAAAGAAAAAATCAAAGCGACCATGAGTACACATGGATACGAAGGGGCCGGCGGGAAGGCCGGTCCCATTAAGAAGGAGCATAAGCAATGAAAATACGGCATAAACTCACCGCGTCGTTTTTTCTGGTGGTACTGGTGCCCATGGTCGCGATGATTTTTATGACGCAGTCAAAAATGGAGGCTGCCATCACCAAGGACTACGAGAAAAAGGGGAAGGGAGACACGCAGCGTGTGGTCGAATATGTCTTGCCTAAGCTGCAAGAGGCCACTCTTAACTACGTCAAGTTTCTTGCCATGGACGCGAATGTTGTCCATGCGTCGTACTACGCCAACGTCGTCGATAGCCCCGATGATTTAAAAAAACGGTTGAACGTATCGGTCCAAGAATTGGGATTGTCTTATATTGAAGTCGCTGACAAGAAAGGAAAGATCACCTACAGCACTATAGAAGAGAGGAACGGTCGCAACATAAACGACTATGAGGTGGTGAAAAACGCCCTAAGCGATAAGAATAGGGCCTACCTGGAACGACATCCTGAGTTTGATCAGTACGTACTCCATTCGGCGGCCAAAATCATTCGCAAAGGAAAAATGATTGGTGTTCTGCACGGGGGCTATATTATCGACGAGGCCATATTAGGGAAGACCGTGGGCGATTTGGCCACGCTGTTTAGTCAAGATGGCGAAGCGGTCACCTCCACCGGTGCACCCCCCCAAGACGTCGCGTTCATCAATGAGCTATTCAGCCATATTGACAGCGCCTGCAGAGCAGACAAACATGGCGAGCAATGCGCGAAAAACGAGTTTTCATTTTCTCACGAAACAATAGACGGCGTGCCCTACTTAATGGTGGCCGCACCTATACGCGGGCTAGATAATGTTCCGGTGGGAACCCTGGTGATATCTCAGTCGGCACAGGAGCTAGAGCAGCAGTTGGCCGAAGCGCGCAACGCCGTCATCACCTTGGGCGTGCTCTTTATCGCTATCGCCTGTGGTGTCGGCATGTTTGCTACCCAAGGTATTATAAAGCCCATAGATCGGCTCACGGCCACTGCCCATGATATTGCAGAGGGCGAAGGTGATTTGACCCAGCGCATTGATGTGAAGTCAAATGACGAAATCGGCGAGTTGGCGGCTAAATTCAACACCTTTATAGGAAAGATACAAACACTGGTGCGTGAGATTGGCGCAACCAGCGCCCCACTTAACGATGCGTCCATGGAGCTGTCGTCGGCTGCGACGACGACAGGAGAGAATGTGTATCAGCAGCGGGGAAAAATAGACACTGTGGCGGCGTCCATGAATCAGATGGCCGCGGCATCACAGGAGGCGGCGCGGAATGCCGAGACCGCGACATCCAGTTCGTCTAAGGCGGAAGAGCATGCCAATCAAGGTGCTGCGGTGGTTGCCGAGTCCATCAGCGCAACGGAAGCGCTGGCGCGGGAAGTTGAAGAGGCCGCGGACGTCATTAACAAGCTAGAGCGCGACAGCGAGAACGTCTCGGGCGTGCTTGATGTGATAAAAGGCGTCGCGGAGCAGACCAATTTGCTGGCACTGAATGCGGCGATTGAAGCAGCAAGGGCCGGCGATCAAGGGCGCGGCTTTGCGGTAGTCGCGGACGAAGTGCGCACCTTAGCGCAACGGACGCAAGACTCGACAACTGAAATTCATGACATCATCGAAAGCCTGCAATCGGGCGCAGAAGCCGCCGTTAAAGTGATGGAACGCGGTAAAGAAAAAGCCTATCTCAGCGTTGAAAAAGCAAAAGTGGCCAATGAGTCGTTTCGCGACATTGTATCGGCGGTGGTATCCGTAGGTGACAAAATGAGGGAGATCGCCAGCGCCGCTGAACAACAGAGCATTGTGGCGGAAGACATCAATCAACATATTCACGACATTTCGCAGTTGTCTGAGCGAACCGCGGAAACCGCACAGAATACCACCATGACCAGCGACAAGCTGGCCCACCTATCCGAAGAATTGGCGGCGCAGGTTGGGCGGTTCAAGGTTTAGCTCTGGCCCTGAACTACGCTTTCCCCGTCCCTCGTTCCTAGACGGGAGACACACCCTATTAACGATACAGGTGCATAAAGCATACTGAGTTTTCTTTATCGTTTGCGTGTACTTATTAAAGAAACGACTCGCTGTGTTCCGTAAACATAGGAAGGGCGCTCCGCCGGGTGGCCCATAGGGGCGAGGCATTCGGCATTTAAAAGACGGCAAGTAAACGCGATGAAGGGACAATGAAGACGGACAAATTGGTCAACACCTCCGTTTTGAGTGCGTTGGTGCCTATATCTAGCATGGACGCCGGGCAAATCGCTCAACTGGCCACTCGCACCTATTTCGAGGCGGTGCCGCCGGGCGAGTCGTTGTTTGAGTCGGATGATGATGATCGTTGGGCGATCTACGTGCTGTCCGGGGAGGTCGAGTTAATCTCACGTGATGGGGCGATAACGGTTGTGGTGGGTGGAACGCCCGAGGCCACGGTGCCTCTGTCACACCATAAACCTCGCGTGGCAACGGCCAAGACAAAAACCAAGGCCATATTCATTCGTATTGAAGAAGCAGTATACCGTGGCGCGGCCGCCCAACAGCAGACCCACGAAGCGCCAGTTGCCCCGTTGCACGAAGCCGATGACGGTGCTGAGAAAAAGATTCTACAGGACATCGAGCGGGCGTTTAAGGCGGAAAAGCTGGTTGTGCCCAGTCTGCCGGATGTCGCACTGAAGGTTCGTGACGCCGTACAGGATCCGAAAAACGATGCGGACGCGATTTCAAAATTGGTCCAAGCGGATCCGGCGCTTGCCGCGCGTATCGTTCAAGTGGCCAACAGCCCCATGTATCGCGGCCAAAGCGCGATCACAAGCTGTCGTGCCGCGGTGTCCCGTTTAGGGCTTTCGGTGACCCGAAGCTCGGTCATGAGTTATTCGGTGCAGCAATTGTTCAACACGGAAAAGCCGCTGCTAAAGGAGAGAATGACTCAGTTATGGCGGCATAGTACTCAGATCGCCGCCATAAGCGCTGTGATGGGTGGGCTGATCCCAAAAGTGGATGCGGATCGCGCCATGCTGGCGGGGTTGATCCATGAAATAGGCACGTTGCCAATTATCGCTTACACTGCAGATCACCCACAGCTGGCGTCGGATCCAAAGTTGCTCGACGGAATTATCGGTTCATTAAGCAGTAAAGTGGGCACGATGGTTTTGCAGCGCTGGCGATTTGACAATGAACTGGTCGCGGTAACCAGTGAGTCTCATGATTGGCTCCGAGACCCCGGTCCGGAAGCCGACTACGTGGACGTGGTACTGCTGGCCCATCTTTACAGTTATTTCGACAGTCCGAACAGCGAGGCGTATCCCGCTATGGAGGACGTACCGGCGTTCAATAAGTTGCCACTGGGGAGAATGGGGCCGGCCGTGACCGTTAAAGTGCTGGATACGGCGCGTTCCAATATCGAAGAATTGCAGCAGATGCTGCAGGGGTAGGTTTTTGCCCTTATCTTATTCGACTCTGAAGCGATAAATTTTCTTCCCCTGTATTGCCCCTCTTTTCGGTTCGCGTTCCTGGCGCTTCGGTGGCGTGGGCAAGCGTGAACTGGGCATCTCGATTCACTTGATGGTTCTTGGAATGCACAGTTTGGTGCAGTAATCGTGTAATCGTTTAGGCTCTTCCTGAGCTGGGGTATGCATTCCCACGCGGGAGCGCGGGAACGAGTGGATCGCGAGCGAGCTCGCTTGTACCTGCGGGGTGTAGGATCGAATTTTTGTCCCCTGTGTTGATCTCTTTTTCGGTTCGTGTTCCCAACGCTCCGGCGAGAAATGCCACCTAAACACAGGTTTATAGGCTACACCATCACACCAAGAGTCAAAATCCTCAGCGCCGATACGGAGTGTGGCAACACATATCTAGAATGCAAGAACTGTTCGCACGCTTCCGGAACTATGGGAAATTCACTCGAAAAAATCCTTAGCAACATCAGTTGGCGAAATAAAATCTTAACGCTGTCCTGTGCCTTTTCCGTCGTGATGTTGGCGATCGGTCTTATTGGGGCTTATAACATTAACAAGACCAACAAGGCGCTGCACGCGGCGCACCAGGCGTCAACGGTCCGTATGCAAATGGCCATCGATGACACAGGAGAGCACGATGATAGAGAAACTAGAATTTAGAGCCGCTAAGACATTGGCTGTTGCGAGCAGTCTGTTCTTGGTGGCGCTGTTGTCACCGTCTTTCGTGGCGGCGAAAGATATGGGCCCAACGGCGGAAGACGTAGAAAAGTATCGCCGCCCTATGGAGATCCCGCAACCAAAGAACAACCGAATGACACCAGAGCGCATAGAGTTGGGCAAAGTATTATTTTTTGATCCTCGTCTTTCAGGATCCAATTTTATTAGCTGCGCCACCTGTCATAACCCAGCCCTTGGATGGTCAGACGGTCAACCCACCGCCGTCGGCCACGGTATGGAAGTATTGGGCCGTTCGACACCTACAATATTGAATACGGCTTATCAACGTTTTCAATTTTGGGACGGTCGAGCGCGCACGTTAGAAAAACAAGCACTCGGACCCATCGAGGCGGAAGGCGAGATGTTTCAGGCTTTGGATGATCTTATCGACGAGCTTAAGGCTATCCCCGGCTATGAGGATATGTTCGAACACGCCTATCCCGGTGAGGGTGTTAGCAAGAAAACCATCGCTAAAGCCATTTCAAGCTTTGAACGCTCCGTTGTCGCCACGGAATCTCCCTTTGACCGTTGGCTGAAAGGCGTGAAAGGAGCGATGAACGACTCGGCTATCCGCGGTTTTCAGGTGTTCAAAGGCAAGGCGAACTGTGTTGCTTGCCACGATGGATTTAACTTCTCGGATAACGGTTTTCACAACATCGGCTTACCCGACAACAAAGATCAGGGTCGGTTCTCGATCAAACCTATAAAAGTATTGAAGGGCGCATTCAAGACCCCAACCCTACGTGATGTCGCCTTAACGGCACCCTATATGCACAACGGTCAATTTAATACTTTGATGGAAGTTGTCGAGCATTACAACCGAGGTGGCGATAAGAATATGGGTAACCTCGACCCGAACATGAAAAAACTAGGCCTTTCTAAAAAGGAGAAAAAAGATCTCGTGGAATTCTTACACGCCTTAATCGGAGATCCACAAGAAGTCACCGTACCCACGTTACCGGTTAAGAAATAAAGAAGGAGAACATTCATGAAAACGGCAACGATATATAACATACTTTTAGTTATAACGACGACTGTGTTGGCGCTGGGGGCGGAGGCTGCAGAAATTACCGTATTGCAGCAGGACAAATCTTTTGTCAAGGATGGCGAGCAGATCGAGGTGCTAACCGTTAAAGCGGGCGACACCATTAACTTTCAAAACGACGATCCTTTTTTCCATAACGTGTTCTGCCTTTCGGATCTTGAAACGTTCGACCTGGGTTCTTATCCAAAGGGTGAGTCGAAGCCCGTAAAGTTTGACAAACCGGGCGTTGTCGAAGTTGAATGCGCCATCCATCCTCAAATGTATATGGAAGTCACGGTGGAATAATGTTACGTAAAAGCTTAGTTATCGGTCTAGGGTTGGCGGTGTTTGCGTTTGGCTTTTCCAGCGTGAGCGTGGTGGCCGACTCACGCGCCTCCGTTAAACGCGCGATGTCCAAACCGCAGTATCGCGGCAGCATCGTCTTTAAAGCGTACTGCGCGTTATGCCACGGCGAGCGGGGCGATGGTGTGGCCCGTGCGACGAAGCTCTATGGAATGGTTAACTTGGTTATAAAACCCAATACCAAGGAGTACTACAACGCAGTTGTTCGTGAAGGTGGAGCGTCCGTGGGTAAGTCAGAGTTGATGCCGCCGTGGGGCGATGAGCTCACGGAGGAGCAAATCAATGATGTCATCGCCTACTTGTATGGCGTGGGCGACCCGGTGCAACGCGGCGAAGCGGTATTTAAAACAAACTGCATTCTTTGTCACGGCATCAAAGGTGACGGTACAGGTCGTGCCGCCAAATTGTATGATCCGCCACCGGCCAATTTGACCCGCAGTAACAAGAATGACGACTACAAGAAAATGATTATCACCTATGGCGGTAAAGCCATGGGCCGTTCGGAGTTCATGCCAGTGTGGGGCGAGCAGCTGTCCAAACAGGAAATCGAGGACGTTGTGCAGTACTTACGTACGATACTCGTTATACCCCCGTCGAAGTAGGCACACCGAGGAATAACGGGGAGCGGCGAGTGTTGCTCTCCGTTTTTTTGTTCGGCGGATTTTTGCGCTGCTTGTGGGACCCACGAGGTAACCGCGGTTGTTTCGCTCTTACTTCTTACCTGATCACGGTCTGCTAAGGACTCGCGCAAAAATAACTTCACATTTTGAACATCGATCCATCCCGCCTGGCTTCGTTGCGAAAACTTGAAATATACGCATATTCCTGCGTTTTCGCACCTTGCCAGGCGGGCGCCTCAACGCTCAAAAATGTAAACTTATTTTTGCGCGAGCCCTAAATCTCCGTGTTTACGCAGCGTTGAGCCTCGCTAATGAGACCGCTAACAAATACGGAGGTCAAGAGCAGCCGCTGTCTCGGATTTCGCTCATTGCGAAACTTGAAAAAACGGGAATGGTCGCCCTGGAGAGAGTCCGTCTTCCGAAACAATGTGAGTGAACAACTGAGCGCCATGAATCTTAACGGTCCGCTTCACCCCGGTTAGCAGGACCAGATTTTGGCGAGTTTCAAGGAGAAAAGCTTCGCCGCGTAATTGGGTCTAAACGCTGTCTTTTCGTTTTTGCGCCATCGGTTTCAATTTCCCGCTGACCAGTTGTAATGTTAACAATGCGCCAAGAATGCCGCCGACGATAAATGATACGGCCACTGATTCCGCGAGATAGTCGAACATAACAAATCCTCCGATAAATGGGTTCTTAATCCTTTTTAGCAGAATACATGCCATTTTTCCTTGTCGTGCTTCGTGCGAGTTCTAATAAGGAATTCTTCGTAAAAACAATGCGATGTGGCGAGCAATACGTTGCTCTGAGGCGCGCGGTAACCTCGCCCGCGGGCGTTATATTGTCATATTTTTGTCGTGGAAACCGGAGTTGACGGTTTACTGACTCACCCGGGCTCGTGGTCTCTCGACGGATGCAAAGAGAGTCACATCTGTGTTACATCTATAGCGGGTAGGAAGACCACATGCCCTGTGGCCTTTGTTGCGATAGGTTAGCCCATCAGCAGCTCTAGTTATTCCGCATCGCCACCTTGGCTAAGCAGCCACGCTTGCCATTGGTCAAACAACTGGGCGTCTAGCGCGGCTAAGGCTGAACTCGGTTGTAGTTGTGAATTGAAAACGGGTTTGCCGTCCAACGTCGAAGAGCGGCCACCTGCTTCCTCAAGGATCAGTGTACCGGCGGCATAGTCCCAGACTTTTTGTTTACCGTGAAGGTATACGTGGTAGCGATTTGCGGCTAGCCAACACCAATCCAGCGCGACAGAGCCGAAACTCCGTTGTGAGCTGTAGGGGGGGTGCTGGGCGAGCTTGTTCGCCAGCGTTGGAGCTAGGCGTTTAAAATCAATGACGCCGATACAGCGCTCCAAGGGGAGGTCGATTGTGCGGGTTTCGAGCTTGTTACGGTTTAGATGGGCGCCGCGTCCTTTTTGGGCGCTGAAGCATTCTCGGCGTATGGGGTCGTAAACAAGTCCTAGCACCGGTTGCTTTTCCACGAGCAGTGCCAGCGACACGGAAAAGAACGGAATACCCGCCGCAAAATTACTGGTGCCGTCCAAGGGATCCAGGCACCATAGCGCCGTTTCCGGTGCTGCCAATAACGCCTGCTGTTCTTGCTCAGGGGTTTCTTCCCCAAGTAACGGATATTGGGGATATCGTTCCGCAAGCGCCTCACCAAGCCGTTCCTGCATCGCGATATCGGCTTCGGTGACGATGCTCCCGTCCGGTTTAATGCTTTTCTCAGCGACGCGAAAACGGGGCAGCAGTTCTTCTTCGGCGATCTGCGAGACGAGTATTTCCAGTTGTGATAGGTCGGGGAGCATAAGCCGAATTTACTTTATTATAGAATTTAGAGATTATACCCCGAAACGCCGCTAGAAAAGTTATCCTTAAATCTCTACTGCGCCGGGGCTTGGACAGAAGATACCGCGTAAAATCGTAGAAAAATCAGGGCTTCTGAAGTTTGAATAGGTCTTTCGATGCGGAGATTGTCGAGGCATATGGCATATCAAAAAGGCGTCGTGGCCGCCGGGCACGAAGAGGTCGTAAGGGCGGCCGAGCTGATCTTGCAAGAAGGCGGAAACGCGTTTGATGCGGTTGTGGCCGCCCATCTGGCAT
>CALZJI010000039.1 GCA_945787615.1 uncultured Chromatiaceae bacterium
CACTTTCAACAAGCTCCGCGCAAACAACCTTACCCTTTGTATCGCGTTCAACCTTCACGTCGGCCGGGGCAACGTAGGTCTTTTTACCGTCCCCCGAGTCTTGATAGTACGTTTCAGCGACAACCATACCTTGCGTAAGTAGTCTAGTGAATGGCTCATCATTATTCACCAAACCAACGTCGCGAAGCAATTTATTGAAAAAACGAGCGTATAAGAGGTGGAGCACCGCGTGCTCGATACCGCCGACGTATTGATCGACAGGCAACCAATAGTTGGCCCGCTCGTCGAGCATTGCTGCGTCGTTATCCGGGCATGCATAACGGGCAAAATACCACGATGACTCCATAAAAGTATCGAACGTATCGGTTTCACGTTGTGCTGGCCCGCCGCATTTTGGGCAAGCGGTTTTATAAAACGACGGCGTTTTCTTGAGGGGCGATCCAACACCGTCAAAGGCGACCTCCTGCGGTAATACAACGGGCAAATCGTGCTCGGGTACCGGCAGCGCCCCACATTGTTCACAATTAATGATCGGAATTGGCGTACCCCAGTAGCGTTGTCGGGACACGCCCCAATCTCTAAGGCGAAAATTAACTTTCTTCGTTCCCTTGCCCTGAGCGGAGAGAAATTCGGCAATGGCGTCGAAAGCCTGTTCCGAGGTTAGCCCGTCAAAATGCCCAGAGTACTTGAGCACGCCTTTATCGGTGTAGGCCGCCTCATCCAGGTTGAACGCCTCACCGTCCGCCGGATAAACGACCTGTTTTATGGGAATTGAATACGCTTTCGCGAACTCGAAGTCCCGTTGGTCGTGGGCGGGCACCGCCATGACAGCACCTGTGCCGTAGGACATGAGCACGAAATTCGCCACCCACACCGGCACCTGTTCGCCTGAAATGGGATGGCTTGCATAAATACCCAGTGGCATGCCCTGCTTTTCCATGGTTTCGAGGGCCGCTTCCGCCGTTTTCATGTGTTTGCATTCTTCGATAAATGCCGCAATTCTGTCATCTCGTTGCGCGGCCGCCGCGGCCAGGGGGTGTTCCGCGGCCACCGCCACGTAGGTCACGCCCATCAATGTGTCTGGCCGCGTCGTATAGACGCGCAGCGGCGTCGTTTTTTCGCCAATGATCTCAAAATCCAACTCGACACCTTCGGACCGTCCGATCCAATTGCGCTGCATGGTTCTCACCTGTTCGGGCCAGCCCTCTAGCTTGTCCAGGTCATTGAGCAACTCCTCCGCGTAGTGGGTGATCTTCATGAACCATTGCGGGATTTCTCGACGCTCTACCAGGGTGTCGCATCGCCAGCACCGCCCTTCCACAACTTGCTCATTGGCCAGGACGGTTTGATCATGGGGGCACCAGTTAACCGCCGCGGTTTTTTTATAAACCAAGCCGTTTTCAAACAATCGGGTAAACAACCATTGCTCCCAACGGTAATACTCCGGATCGCAGGTTGCCAATTCGCGGCTCCAGTCGTAACCAAAGCCAAGGCGCTTGAGTTGATCGCCCATGTAGGCAATATTAGAATGAGTCCATTGGGCAGGCGGGACATTATTTTGGATCGCCGCGTTTTCAGCGGGTAGACCAAAAGCATCCCAACCCATGGGCTGAAGAACATTGTTACCTTGCATGCGTTGGTAGCGTGCGATGACATCTCCGATGGTATAGTTTCGAACGTGCCCCATATGAAGTCGCCCGCTGGGGTAGGGAAACATGGACAGGCAATAGAATTTTGGTCGACCGGAGTTCTCGGAAACGCGAAACGTGTGGTGGTCCTCCCAGTATTGCTGGGCTTGTTGTTCAATGTGCTGCGATCGGTACTGTTCTTCCATTGTTTGCATTATGGTATTTTCTATTGGGTACGTCGAAACAAACGGATTGTGAAATGCGCCAAAATACTAGGCTATAATAGCCACATAAACAACACTGTCTATGCGATGCCCCCCCGACGAGGCGACGGTTTAGGCGCGAATGTAAATTCACCATTCAGCTTGAGATTATGCCATGACACAACAAAATCATCCTCATACGACAACAGAAAAATTGATTGACGCCTATAACCGCATGATGGATAGGGTGAAAACCGCCATTGAAGAGGGAGAGAAGGGTGCGGCGCCGCGTCTTCATCATGCCGTGGAAAAGGCGAAGGAAATGGCCACGCAGCTCGGAGAGCTCACCCGCGAAGAAGCCGAAAAAATCGGCGACTATCTTAAACGGGATATCGAAGACGCGGCAAATTATTTAGCCGGGCCCAAAGGCCAGGAAATCGCCGACTGGTTACGCTTCGACATCGAACAAGCGGAAAACCGCATGCTGGACTCATTTCTGTCCGTTGCCGACCAAACCAAGGTGGACCTCCTGCGCCTCGAACAAGAAGCCGCATTCGCCAATACTTACCGAACAGGGGAAGTCACCGGCATTGGCACCCTCGCGTGCACCGAATGCGGCAAGCGCTATCATTTCCACAAGACCGGCCACATCCCGCCCTGCGCTCAGTGTAATAATACGGTATTTACCAGGGCGCCAGAGTAACGACGAATATCACAACTGCCCGGGCTCCAGTTGCGGCGCGCGCGCGCGAACGATTGCGCGAGCGCCAATTAACAGTATAAACAATGCCCCGCTGACAACCGGCCAATTCCCCAACCGCGCGTAAGGCGTCACACCACCCATGGGTTGAATCGTATCGGTCAACACGTCGACCTCATACTGGGGTGCCACGGATTGCAGCCGACCGTCATGTTGAATGACCGCCGAGACGCCCGTATTGGTGGCGCGCACTAACGGACGCCCGGTCTCTAGAGCTCGCATCTGCGCCATTTGTAAATGCTGATACGGAGCACTCGAGCCGGCAAACCAGGCATCATTGCTCACGTTAACAAGAAAAGATGCCTCGGGTATGACACGAATGATCTCTTCACCGAAGGCGTCTTCAAAACAGATAGAAATGCCAACCTTGTGATCCGCCACGCGAATGAGTTGTTGATCTGCTGCACCAGCGCTAAAATCCGACATCGGTACATTCATGAAATCCACAATACCGCCAAATAATGGCTTTAAGGGCAAATATTCGGTGAACGGTACCAAATGTTGCTTGTGATAAAACGCCTCACGCTCGCCGACGCTTACCATGCTGTTATAGTATTGCTGGGTCTCGGGATCCGTGTACAGAACACCGACGAGCAAATCAGTGCCGTTGGCGCGGGCTTCCACGCCGAGGGCATCGAGAAACTCAACTTCCCGATGATAGAAATTCGGTAAAGCCGTCTCTGGCCAAATAATCAAATCGCTTTCCCAGTGGTTCCGACTGCGTTCCGTATAAAGATCAATAGTGGGTTGGCGCAGCTCGCGCAGCCATTTGAGCTCCTGAGGTATGTTCCCTTGAATCAGGCTGACTTTTACGGATTCACCTTGCGAATGCGTCCAAGACACCTGGCTTAACAAATAGCCGGCTATCCAAACACTTGCAGCACCGGCTGCGTAGTAACCGCGCCATCTGTCTTTGGTGGACACAACCAACAGCAGCATTGTTCCCGCCGTTAGAGCGACGAGCCACGATACACCATAAACCCCCAAGACTGGCGCGTAACCACCGAGGGGACTAACAATTTGGCTGTAACCCAGGTTTAACCACGGAAACCCGGTTAAGAACCAGCCGCGCACCCATTCCGTTAACGTCCACCCCGCGGGCATTAGCCACAACAACTTTAGGGCCAGCGAGCGTAGCGACAATCCCGGAAAAAATCGAATGAGCAGGTAACCCAGGGCGGCGGGAAACAACGACAAAAACGCAACAAATAAGCCGGTAAGAAAGAAAGAGAGCAACAGCGGTACGCCACCGAATTCGTGGATACTAATATGCACCCACGTCACGCCCACGCCAAACATACCTAAGCCGAATAGCCAGCCGCGCCACATCGCGCGTTTGGACGACACGCCTAACCAACAAAAGAACAATGTGGACAGGCTCAATAGGGCGACGAAGAAAAAATCATGGGGAGCAAACGCCAACGGCAACGCTGCTCCCGCGCCAAGGGACAACATATCCCCCCCTATACCGCTTGCCAATCGTTTCATAGAAGACGTGTTGTGATCTTTAGGCCGTGAACCGGCTCATGCTGATTAGAAGATCGGGCGAGCTTGCAAGGTCCGGCGCCTTACCAATAAACCGAGGCCTATATGCGCGGCGTTTACCTCAAGTTCCGTTCACGAAACAGCGCTTCGCGCTTGTTGTTTTATTGTCGCTACGAAGCTCACATCTTCCAAACACAGGCACGATGCCCAATCTCGCGACACGTTGCCGCTAAGCTTGCCTCGCCGCTTTCGCTTGTTCACTACTTTGCTCGGGTTTAATTATCGTCATCTGCAAAAGATGAACCCGGCGACTATCGGCGTGAAGCACTTTAAAGCAGAAGCCCTCGATGGCGACCTCCTCTCCCGGCTTCGGTAAATGACCCAACTTTTTGAGCACGAGGCCCCCGATGGTGTCGAATTCATCGTGATTAAAATCAGAATCAAAATAGTCATTGAATTCTTCAATGGGCGTTAGCGCCTTGAGGGTATAATGACCTTTGCCGTGTCCCTTTATGAAAGCACCCTCATCAATGTCGTGTTCATCAGCGATCTCGCCGACGATTTGCTCTAACACGTCCTCAATGGTCACCAGACCCGCAACGCCTCCGTACTCGTCGACCACCACAGCCATGTGGTTGCGATTGGCGCGAAACTCCTTGAGAAGCATATTGAGTCGCTTGCTCTCCGGAATGAACACAGCCGGCCGCAAGACGTCGCGGATATTGAACTCGGCCCGTCCGCCTAGCGCGTAGGGTAGCAGGTCCTTGGCCAACAAAATGCCGTTAACCTCGTCGCGACTTTCGCCAACGACGGGAAACCTTGAATGGCCCGAGTCACAAATCGTCGTTAAGCTCTCTGCCAAAGGTGCATCCCGTTCCACCACGACCATTTGAGAGCGTGGCACCATAATATCTCTAACACGTAATTCGGACACCTGAAGCACGCGCTCCATCATCGCGAGGGCATCGGAATCCAATAGGTTCCGTTGCTCGGCATCCCGTAAAAGCTCGATTAATTGTTCCCTATCTTGCGGCTCTCCTAGCAACGCCTGGCTCAATCGCTCGAACCATGATCGCTGCGGAGAACCGCTACTAGATCGATCTCCGTTCATGTAATTTCCGTTTTGTTACTAAACAATGTACTTTACTTATATCAAGACCCATGCCACTACAAACATAGATCCGACCCTAAAATACACCCCATTGCCGTGATCCATTAGCCACGACGCTTAAACCCTATCTCTATCTTACCCGCTGTTTTCATTTTTCCAAAAAAATCATTAACCAGTTGAAATTACGATAATTTAGGAATCCATATTTCCCAAAAATCGGCTCAACCCACACCACGCCCCGGCTCGATCCAATCACCGTCTCGTTCGTCATAAGGGTTAGCATAACCTAAGGCTCGTAAAAGAGTGATTTCTTCGCCCTCCATGACCTCGGCATCGCGTTTTTCAATATGGTCATACCCAAGTAAGTGCAATACGCCATGCACGACCATATGACACCAGCGTGCCACGAGCGGCTTACCCTGCTGCACCGCCTCCTGCGCAACAACTGGCGCACAAATCACCACATCACCAAGCAAAGGCAACATCACATGCTCGGGTCCCGCAAAAGGAAAAGATAACACGTTAGTCGGACCCTGCTTACGCCGATAGGTTTCGTTTAAGCGTACGCCTTCGTTGATACCCACGACACGTACCGTTAACTGGGCCTCTTCACGCTTGCCTTCAAGGGTTTTTAGCACCCATCGTTGCATCTCATCCACCGGCGGAACGTTATACGAACTTGCTTCGCCAAGCTCTTCCAACGCCACCTGGATGTCGACTTCAATGCTCATGCTTCATCCGTACCTTGTTCGTCGAATTTCGCGTACGCGGTTACAATCTGCTGAACGAGCGGATGACGAACCACGTCGCTCGCTTTAAAGAACGTAAATCCAATATCATCGACATCTCTGAGCACTTCAACCGCGTGGCGCAACCCGGAGCGCCTCTCACGAGGTAAATCAATCTGCGTGACATCACCGGTGATAATAGCCACGGAGCCAAAGCCTATGCGAGTTAGAAACATCTTCATTTGCTCTACGGTGGTATTCTGCGCTTCATCCAGGATGACAAACGAGTCGTTTAGCGTTCGTCCGCGCATATAGGCCAACGGCGCAACTTCGATCACGCTACGCTCGATCAACTTGGCGACCCGTTCAAAACCTAACATTTCGTAAAGCGCATCGTAGAGGGGACGCAAATAAGGATCGATTTTCTGAACCAAATCACCAGGTAAAAAACCCAATCGCTCGCCGGCCTCGACTGCGGGCCGCACCAGCAACAATCGTCGCACCGTTTCTCGCTCAAGGGCTTCAACAGCACAGGCTACCGCTAAGTATGTTTTGCCCGTGCCGGCAGGCCCGATGCCGAAACTGATATCGTAGGATCTGATGTTGCCCACATAACGTTTTTGATTCCGACCCCTAACATTCACCATGCCGCAACGGGTCTGTATCGCTAGCTCCGTACTGGACACCCCCTCGGTATCCCCTCTAGACCCTTGTTGCTCAATTCCTGTTTGCTTCACCAACAAGTGAACGCGTGCCGGCGTTAACGGACCCTTGGCGGTCTCTTCGTACAAACGTTTAATGACATCCGTTGCTAACTTGGCCGATACTGGCTCACCAATAACCTGGAATAGGTTTCCACGGCTGTTGATTTCCACCCCAAGGGACTGCTCCACTTGCTTTAAATGTTCGTCGAATTGACCGCACAGATTGGCGAGCCGCTGATTATCGGCAGACTCAAGTATGAAGTCGCACGATTGGGGATGAGCGCTCAAAACAGGAAATTAGTTTGCTTCACTTGAGTAGATACCGGTAACCGTCATAGCGGAACCGTTGCCAAAATAGAAAAAAGCGCCGGGTCTACTCATTCGCCGCCATTGGGGTTACTCGCCCAACACCTTCGCTCACGCGTTCACCCCGAAGGGAATTTGGCAACGCTTCTGTGATTTTCACCGGAATAATTTGTCCTATCAACGATTGTTCCCCGTCAAAGTTAACGACGCGATTGTTTTCGGTTCGGCCGGCCACCTGGCGAGCGTCCTTGCGCGACGGCCCTTCTACTAGAATCATTTGCACGGTTCCAACCATGGACTGGCTGATTGCCGTCGCCATTTCATTTATCCGTGCCTGCAATCGTGCTAAACGCTCTTTCTTTAGGAAGACGGGAACGTTGTCGGGTAACGCTGCCGCCGGTGTACCCGGTCGCGAACTATAAAGAAAGCTGAAAGAGTGATCGAAACCCACATCCTCTATCAACGCCATTGTTGCTTCAAAGTCGGCTTGCGTTTCTCCAGGAAATCCGACAATGAAATCCGAAGATAAGCTTATATCAGGCCGCGCTTGACGCAAACGGCGCACTTTTGCTTTATATTCTAGCGCCAAATGACCCCGTTTCATAAGGGCTAAAATACGATCGGAGCCGCTTTGCACCGGTAAATGCAAATGGCTTACCAACTCCGGCACTTCTTCGTAAGCTCTTATTAAATTTTCCGTTAACTCAACAGGATGAGAGGTGGTGTAACGTATTCGGTCGACCCCCTCGATAGCGGCGACATAAGTAATGAGTAGCGCCAGATCCGCCTCTTCACCATCGTGCATCACCCCTCGATAGGCATTGACGTTTTGCCCCAGTAAGGTGACTTCGCGCACGCCCTGTTGGGCTAACATCGCGATTTCGGTGATAACGTCGTCGAAAGGGCGGCTGATTTCCTCGCCCCGCGTATAAGGAACCACACAAAATGTGCAGTATTTACTGCACCCTTCCATGATGGAGACAAATGCCGTGGGGCCATCCGCCTGCGGCGCGGGCAACCGATCGAACTTCTCGATTTCGGGAAACGATATATCGATCACCGGCGCACGGCTCCGTTCCACTTCCGTGAGCATTTTCGGCAAACGGTGGAGCGTCTGGGGCCCAAAAACCAGGTCAACATAGGGCGCACGTTCGCGGATATTTTCCCCTTCCTGGCTGGCGACGCAGCCCCCTACAGCGATGACCAAATGAGGACGTTTTTCCTTCCATTCACGCCAGCGACCCAGCTGCGAGAATACTTTTTCCTGGGCTTTTTCCCGAATGGAGCACGTATTCAGAAGCAGTACGTCCGCCTGTTCCGGCTCGTGCGTGGGCTCCAAGCCGTGCGATTCCCGCAGCAGGCCTGCCATTTTGGCGGAATCGTACTCATTCATCTGACAACCAAATGTTTTGATATAAAACGTTCTTGCCATTTATTTCCATAAACATGTTAGTAGGGCCGCATACGGTACACCTATTTACGGCAATTTTCTAGTTAGTATCCGGCTAGGTTGCCCTGTTTCCGCGACCCAGACATCGATAACATAATGTAAAATAGTTATTTTTACTCTCAAGCCGACACACCGGGCGAGGGACTACTTCATCCCTCTGCGGGCGGCTCCGAGCCAATTTTATGAATGGTGATATCCGCGCCTTTATATTCGTCCTCCTGGGTTAAGCGTAGACCAACCAGCTGCCGAATGACACCATAGATGGTGAAACCGCCAAGCAAGGCGACAACGACGCCTAGACCCGTACCCACTAATTGAGCGGCAATACTTACGCCGCCCATGCCGCCTAGTGCCTCCAAACCGAAGATGCCCGCGGCGACACCGCCCCATACGCCACATAACCCGTGTAACGGCCACACACCCAATACGTCGTCTATCTTCCATTTGTTTTGGCATAACGTAAAGGTCCATACGAACAAGGCTCCTGCTACGAGGCCAGTCACCAACGCGCCAAGGGGGTGCATGACGTCGGAGCCGGCACAAATTGCCACCAATCCCGCCAATGGGCCGTTGTGGACAAACCCCGGGTCGTTTTTCCCGACAAACAATGCGGCCAATATCCCGCCCGCCATCGCCATGAGTGAGTTAACAGCCACCAGTCCGCTAATAGCGTCAATGGTTTGGGCCGACATGACATTAAAACCGAACCAACCAACGGTAAGAATCCAGGCGCCCAGCGCAAGAAAAGGAATACTGGACGGAGGATGAGCATACATAGCGCCGCCTGGGCCATAGCGCCCCGCACGCGGCCCCAGAAGCAAAACCGCCGCCAAAGCTACCCAACCACCCATGGCGTGCACCACCACTGAGCCGGCAAAATCGTGAAACGGCGAACCGAACTGACGATCTAGCCAGTCTTGAACACCAAAGTTCCCGTTCCACGTCATGCCTTCAAATAACGGGTAAACAAGCGCGACCAGAAATACGGTCGCGACGAGTTGCGGATAAAACCTCATACGCTCCGCGATGCCGCCAGAGACGATAGCCGGGATTGCTGCGGCAAACGTCATTAAAAAGAAAAACTTAACAAGCTCGTATCCGTTTTTCTCGGTGAGCCCGGCAGCGCTCTGGAAAAAATCGATCCCGTACGCAACAGCGTAGCCAATGAAAAAGTAAGTGACCGCAGAGGCGGCAAAATCCGTGATAATTTTTATCAGTGCATTAACCTGGTTTTTTTTCCGTACGGTCCCAACCTCGAGAAACGCAAAACCAGCATGCATTGCGAGCACCATAATGGC
>CALZJI010000040.1 GCA_945787615.1 uncultured Chromatiaceae bacterium
CCATCTCGGCTGGCTGCGTTGCAAAAACTTGAAAGATATTTATATTCCGGCGTTTTTGCGCCTTGCCAGGCGAGCGCCTCAATGCCCAAAATGTGAATTAATTTTGACGCGAGCCCTTAGCCCGCTTTCCTACAGAACCTCGGATCAAATTGGCCATGCGGATGACGGCAAGGCGCAAAGAAGCGAGAGAGGGTAGTTCATACGCAGTAAACGAGCATTTTGAGCGTCCTTGCAATGAAGTCAGCACTGTCTCAACGGACTACTCAGCGGTTCCTTAATACGGATAAAAATTTCGGCGAGACTATTACCCGACAGTCAATCGTCTTTTTCCTCTGGTCTCTTACGCGTATTATCTACTGGAGGAAAGCCAATGCGATTGATAGGAGGGAGTTATGTCAAAATCGATACTAATGGTTGTAACCAGTCACGACCGGATTGATGCGCAGCATTCGACGGGGCTCTGGTTCGAGGAATTTGCGGCGCCGTATACCCTTTTTAAAGAACAAGGGTATGAAATAGCCGTGGCGAGCCCGAAGGGTGGGGACGCCCCCATTGATGCAAAGAGCCTGGAAGATTATGAGGCGACGGCCGACCATGAAGCAGCGCGGGTAGCGTTAAAGCAACTGCCAGCGCTGGACGGTCGATTTACTGCAGAGGTCTTCGACGCCATCTTTTTCCCGGGTGGCCATGGCACCATGTTCGACCTCCCCGCTAACCACGAGGTCCAGCGACTGATCAGCGCGTTTTACGAGCAGAATAAAGTGGTTGCCGCAGTCTGCCACGGACCGGCATGCCTGGTAAACGTCGCGCTGAGCAATGGTGCTCCCCTGGTACGCGGCAAGAAGGTAACCGCGTTCACGGATAGCGAAGAACGCGCCGTAGAACTTGATCGGGCGATGCCCTTCTTGCTCGAAAGCACGCTGCGTGAGAAGGGTGCTGCTTTTGTACCCGCCGCCGACTGGCACGACAACGTGGTGGTGGATGGGAAGCTGATAACAGGGCAAAACCCTCAATCCAGCGCCAGTGCCGCAACAGCGGTGATCAAGCTGTTGTCGCAGTAAGGTAACCTAGCCCAACGACGCTTCGTCGTAATTCTCGCCAGGATCGCGGAAACCATTCGCGTTTCCGTGCCTGGTGGACACGCCTAGCCCGTATTTCACGGCAGGACGAGTGATGATGACGACTCTCGGCCCCTTGTCGAGTAGGCAGGAGCC
>CALZJI010000041.1 GCA_945787615.1 uncultured Chromatiaceae bacterium
CATTCCATGGCTGCGTTGAAACTCCTCGCAATAGTCCGGCTATTACTCGTCATTTCGCCTTGCCACGAAATGAATATGACGCACTCTTAACACCTAAATCTCAAACGCCACGGGTATATAAGGATGTATTTTGAAAAAACCCTACACACATTCCTCGGCACGCCATCTACGCTAAGTCTACAGAGGGCACTAATACGGAGCGGGTTTATTCGGGAAAACTTTAATTGTTTTTCCCCAAAAGAAGAGCCAACAATCGAAATCTGTCGCGGCGAGATGGTTAATCCGCATTTCTCGCACCTCATCGTCGCAACGGCGTCTAAGGCATAGAAAATATCTCGAGCGTGGAAGGCCTGATGCCGCGAAACACACGGATGTGCGAGAGCGGGCGGCGCGCACGGATTAGAACAGGGATGTTGTTATGTCGCGTAGCCCAGGGACGATGTGCATGGACGCACAAGTATCGCGTTAGCATGGACGACGAGAGCGACTGTGCGAGAACGGCCATTGGGCAGGACGCCCTGGTGCCGCGAAGCACAGGGACGTGCGAGAGCGGCCCGGAGGTGAGGAGGGCATACCTAACGGTAAGTTGAGGAGTTCGTAGGAGCAAAGTACGGTTGGCGCTGAGCACGACCGCGTAGCGTCAAGACGCCTCTAAGATTCAATGCCTTAGGCGGCCACAATAGGTTGGGTGTGAAAACTGCGGGCTAGCAACGCGCCTATTTCCACCATGCCGGTCCTGACTCTTCGTGAGGAACACTGTGGCATCGCTCGCAAACAAAAAGGCTAAACGATACCTTGTCATGGCAACGCCCACAGTATTGGCCTTTTAGGATCTTCTCCATTGAGATCGAATTTGCATGCTCCCGGGGAACAAAAATCGCCGGATGACAGTTACTGCACGCTAGCCACTGCGTATGCGCGAGGTGGGGGAAGCGTACGTAAGGCATCTGCTGCGTATTTGTCATAAGAATGTCGAGATCCATCTCTTGCATGATTTCCTTCCCACCGTATTCGTCACCGTCGATGCTCTTGCGAGGATCAATGTGACCCTCCTGCAACGCTTTAACCCAATCCACTTCACCACGACGGTCCTTCGGAAAATCCTCCATCGATTCCTTAGGATCCTGTAACCTAACAAGGGCGGGGTTGCCCGGATCATGAATCCCGTCCTCCGCAAGCGGTGTTCTCGGTTGCGCTTGATCAGGTTGCGCAAAAACGAAGTGCGCCCCTACCGGTATCAGTAACAGTACATAAAGTAGCGTTTTGCGGCTCATTGTCTTGTTCATGGGCTTCGCAAGATCGTGTTTGCCTTACTATCCCCATTCTACACCCGAATGACCCGGCACACGACAACATCGCTGGGGCAATTGACTACGGCTCTACACCCAAGATTGTTTAGCAGGAAGACAGCCGGTCATTCTCAGGGGAGCAATAGCACATTCGTCCATCGCCAAGAATCACTACCGAATCACGGGAATTACCGTGCGCGTATACGACAACGCTTACTGATTTATAATCCGAAAACGGGTTCCTTGGTAATCCATAATAACGCCTTGTGGCGCGATGGCTTCTATGAGAATACCTTCACGGGTCTGTTCACCCTCGCGGTACTTATTCATATTGATAAATACAAATCGTTCGTCCGCCGAATCGGCATAGACATGGACGTCGAGCTTAAGATCTGGAATCGATTGTTGAAACTTGAAGTCCGTTTCCAGCAAAAGCGGAATGTCTGTGAATTTTTCCCCATCCGTCTCTGCCAAATCCGCCAGTCGGTCGCCAGTGGGCAGCGGCCTTGGGTCTTTCTCCTCGGAGACTTGCTCTTGCGGTTGGTGATCTAGTTCTTTGTCGGCAAATACAACGGTCCCCGATTTAGGAGGTATCGAGACTTCAGGCCTGCGCCGCAGCCGTTCAAGTTCATGTTCTTTTACGGCTAAAATGTCGTTCGATTGGCTTGCCCCGTCCCCTTTGGTTCCCCGCTCCTTGAGTAAGTCATGTTGCTCCGCTGGGCTTGGTCGTGGAGCCTCGACCGGTTCCGCCGTAATCGGCTTAGCGCGTTCCGTTTGAGGCCCTTGGTTACTGAGCGCTTGATTCGTCTCCGGCGACGTCGATAGTGAGGTATTTTGAAAACGCACGTAACCGTATGTTGCCAATAGTAGCAACGCGACAACGCCAACCCACCACGGCCATCGGCGCGGGCGGCTATCGCGAAATCCTTGATGTAACGTGTTTATGGTGGGCACCTGGCCCACTTGACGTTCTTGTTCCGATTTCTTCAACGCATCTAATATGTAGGACATAAGCTACCCGCCGGTTTTAGGCCTGGTGGCGCTTAATACCGGAATAGTCGAATCGCCGCTAACCGTGTTGAGATGTATTAATGTCTTCTCACCAACCAAGCCATCCGGTTTAAGCGATCGGCTTCGTTGAAATGCTTTCACCTGTTCGATAAGACCTTGATCAAAAACCTCGGCTTGATGACTTACAATCGTTAGCCCCTGAATCTTATCGAGATTACGCCTTAGCCACACTACGATTTCGCCCCGATCGCCTGGCTTAATTAGAGCAACGTCTAAAGCGGGCGGTTTCCACAAAACGAGGTAAGCACCGGACCACAAGCGTTTCAATGTGTTTGTCGCAACGCGATATTGTTTTCCAGCAATATCAACCACGACGTCGTCACCTATGCTTCCGGTAATCACGATGTAGCGCTTTTGCGCCGCCATGACGTCCTCCAGCCAAATTATCGCCGGTCGGTTCAGGCTTAAAAGTCCTTCCCACGAGCCGTTTGACCAGTGACAATGAAGCCGTGCCGTTATTGCCCGCTCGCACCCTGTCACGCCTACAAGTTCGTCGTAATCCAGCCCCCATGAGGCAAAAAGACTTGCGAACGCCCTATCCAGATCGAGCGATAATGATGAACCGTCCAGCACCCCGTAAAGCTCATCGACAGACACGATTCGTTTTATATTGTGGCTATTCGGTCCCATCAGGCCGATGCCGTTTGCTCTATCCGAATCCGCCGTGGCTTGGCGGGCGGAGGACGCCACCGTACTGGCAATGGCTGCTTCTTCGTGATCGACCGCCGCGCGGACAAGTGCGCTGTCGTTTTGAACCAATCCGGACGTTTGGACGTCACCGCCGCTGTTCGAACTCGATTCGCTTTGTGGCGTAGGACCTATCCATTTCATTCCAAAATAATCGTGTTGCCACGTAACACCCACGCCGACACCGAGCATCACCATCGCCACGCCAGGCAACCAAGCGCGAGACCAGGCCCACGGCTTAGCATTGAGGTCCCCCCTCACTTCCGCCGCTGCTTGTTTAACAATGGGCGCCGTTACGCGTGGTTGGTCTTTCGAATATGCGCCTAGAAGTGCCCGGTCACAGATTATGTTGATGACTCGAGGTACGCCACCGGAAAAACGTTGAACAAGCCGGATTGCACTCGCGATGAACAACGCTCGGTTGACGCCGGCAACCTTAAGCCTGTGTTGGATATAGCCCTTGGTTTCCGTTCCGGTCATTGGCACAAGGTGATAACGGGCCGTGATACGTTGCGCCAGTTGTCGTAACTCCGTTCTCGACAGTAAATCACGCAGTTCCGGCTGCCCGACAAGAATTATCTGTAGCAGCTTTTGCTTTGTCGTTTCCAAATTCGTGAGTAAACGAATTTGTTCCAGCACGTCAACATGAAAATTCTGCGCTTCATCGATGATGAGTAACACACGCCTGCCGGTGGTATGCGCCTCGATTAGATACTCGTTTAAAAAATAGATGAGGGCCTTGAGGCTCGTTGTCTCTTTTGGATATTCGACCTTAAGGTCATCGCAAATTGAAGCCACGAACTCAATAGCCGTAAGCCTTGGATTGAGGATTAGCGCCACGTCCACGTTTCCCGGCACTTGTTCCAATAGCGCCCGAACAAGGGTAGTCTTACCCGTTCCGACCTCCCCTGTTAACTGAACAAAACCGCCCCCTTCCCGTATACCGAACAATAAATGAGCGAGCGCTTCTTGGTGACGCTTACTCATGTAGAGATAACGAGGGTCGGGAGTTATAGAGAAAGGATTTTCACTTAAGCCGAAATAGTCGCAATACATAAGCGTCTAATTATACACCTCGCTACCGGTAAAAGACCTGCCTCGCACCATCACGTTAACTAGCCTCCCAAAATTAGGGATACGCTTTCCATTCCTCACGAGCTAACGCGGAACACCGCGAGCCCAGAGTTGATTCTCGACGTCTCAAACAAGACTGTTGCGTCCAGACGTCAAGCAAGAGAGACTAAATTGTCATACTTATAGGATGGTTTTCGTCTTAGATCGACCGCTTCCTCGACCGCAGGTA
>CALZJI010000042.1 GCA_945787615.1 uncultured Chromatiaceae bacterium
AACGTCGACGTCAATGCCTTTACTACGTTACCGAACACGTGGAAGGCCAAACCTTACGTCAGTGGATGAATGATAATCCCCGACCCTCGTTAACAGAAGTGCGTAATATTGTCGATCAATTAGCAAAGGGATTGCGCGCGTTACATCGATTGGAGATGGTTCATCAAGACGTTAAACCGGAAAACGTTATGATCGATGCTCACGGTACGATTAAAGTTATTGACTTTGGTTCGGCCAAAATCGCGGGGATTGACGAAATACAGA
>CALZJI010000043.1 GCA_945787615.1 uncultured Chromatiaceae bacterium
AAAGAAGGTGAGAAACAGCGCCAAGCCGATCAATATCTGGGTGCTCGGCGTCTGCATCGTACCCAATGCTTGCCTGAGTATCGCAAGGACGATTACGATCCGCGTAAAGGATGTCAGCATCAACAACCCTGCCGGCAACACCGACAGCAGAGTCATCAAGAGTAAAATCTGAAGACTTACTGAATACGTTTGCTCGCCGTCTCCGGCCGTGGTGACGGTAAGCGCCTGTAGTCCCGGGTCGCCCAATGCGAGCGAAGCAGGCACAAAATAGAGAACCAATAGTAGAATGAGCCGGCGTATCACGACCTCGCCCTTTCGATAAGCGCGGTACGCAAGCGGGCCGAAAAGTTATCGGTTTCCCCTGGCTTATCGATCTCGATCTCTATAGGGGTATCGAGAACATGCAACCGTTCCACTCTTCCCGGGGCAACGCCTAACAATAGCTGAGTGTCCCCCACTTGCATCAATACGACGCGTTCTTTTGGCCCAATAGACAACGCGCCAAGGACCTTCAAAGCACCCCCTGCGGTTTTTTGAAATGAACCAAAGCGTTTGATTAACCCTGCCGCGACAAAGATGATAAGCAACACGACGACGAGGCCCGCTGTTACCTGGAGTAAGCTTGCGACGGCGTCGGGATCACTCGTAACACTTAGTTGAGAAGCCGCGTCTTTCTCGACAGCCCACGCCGCGGGCAACGGGTAGAGCGTTACTAATAATGCAAGTATCAATTCAACAACGCGCTTTTCTCTAAAACATTTAGCACTTAATACCATATATCGGGTCTTTTATAGAGTTCGTTACGCCAACTTCTTGATTCGATCTGCGGCGCTAATCACGTCTGTTAGGCGTATGCCGTACTTCTCATTGACAACGACGACCTCTCCGTGAGCGATTAATGTGCCGTTCACTAGAACGTCCAATGGTTCGCCGGCCAAACGATCCAGCTCGACAATGGAGCCTTGATTAAGCTGCAACAAATTGCGGATACTTATCTTCGTTCGTCCCACTTCCATGGCAATTGCGACCGGGATATCCAAGATGACGTCCAGGTTTTCGTTTTCGTTGCCAGGCTGGGAGGTGTCCTCACCTAAGTCCGCAAACTCGGCGCGCGGCAGGTTGTTACTCGTTTGCTGGGTGTCCGTATCCGCTTGCTCGGCAAGCGCGTCTGCCCATTCATCCCCGGCGTTATCGCCACCGTTCGTCATAACATGCTCCTACCTAGGTTACGGTAACTTTGTTTTGTATCTTGATGGCATAGTTTCCATTCGCGACCCCCAATTTCCCCCTAAACAAGGGAATACCATCCGTCGTGATGGTAATGGACTCCGGCATATCAATTGGAATTACGTCGCCCGCTTTTATGGTTTGTAAGTCTCGCAGATTGACCTGCGTCTCGGTCAGCGTCGACGTGACTTCCACTTCGGCCACTTTCACTTCTTCGCGTAAACAATGTATCCACCGATCATCAATTTCTTCTCTATCGCTTTGAACCCCCGCGTCGAGAACTTCTCGAATTGGCTCTATCATTGAATACGGAAGCGTCATATGAAGGTCACCACCACCACCGTCAAGCTCGATATGAAATGTCGTGACAACGACGACTTCTGTCGGACTCACGATATTGGCGAATTGCGGATTGACCTCTGCGTTTAAGAATTCAAAATCGACGCTATGAACAGGCGCCCAAGCCTCTTTATAGTTCTCGAAACACAACTGCAGCAATATCTGGATAACGCGTTGTTCCGTAGGGGTGAACTCGCGGCCTTCTATTTTGGTATGAAAACGACCGTCTCCCCCAAAGAAGTTGTCCACCACGATAAACACCAACTTTGGATCAAACACGAACAATCCCGTGCCACGTAAAGGGTGGAGCTTGACTAAATTGAGACTGGTCGGGACGAATAGGCTATGCATGTATTCGGAAAACTTCAACATCTGAACGCCACCCACGGCAATCTCCGGAGAACGGCGCAATACGTTGAAAAGACCAATACGAAACAGACGCGCAAAGCGCTCGTTTATCATCTCCAGCGTAGGAAGACGGCCCCGCACAATGCGGTCCTGGCTCGTGAAGTCGTAGTTGCGGGCAGCGCCCTCTTCCAAGCCTTCGTCGGCGTCAGTTTCGACGTCGCCACTCCCTACGCCGTGTAGGAGGGCATCGATTTCATCTTGGGAAAGTAAGTCGTTAACGGACATGCTTGGTTATTGCATCACGAAGTTAGTAAAGTAGACTTCCTCAACGCCTGGCTTGCCAATTTGCTCTTTTAAGACTTTTTGAATTTCAGATAATGTTTGGGCTCGAATCCGTTCTTTGCCGACGCGCGTACTGATGGTTGTGAAATCCTGACTACTGAATAGAACGATCAAGTTATTGCGAATAATAGGCATATGCTGTTCTACCGCGGCGATAACCTGTTCATCTCTTGCCATGACTTCGACGGTCACCTGTAGAAATCGCAGGGCATCTTGAGCCTGAAAATTCACAACGAAGGTGGGATCAAATTTAAAGTAAATCATGTTTTTTTCGGCTTCCCCGGAAGCGTGCTCGCCATCGCCACCCGTTGACTCCTCCCCTTCCTCATGCGCCCCTTCCTCGGACGCCGCATCCTTGCTATTACTCGTTAAATACAGCGTCATGCCAATATTGGTCCCTAGCAGAGCAAGAACGCCTACTACGATCAAAATAATCTTTAGGGCACCGGATTTTTTTTTCGTCGTCTCGCCCGATGCCTCTTTCAACTCGTCGTCCGTTGCCTCATCTGCAGCCATGTTGTTGCCCTTGTAACTTAAGAAATATTCCGATCCAACATCGATCAAGCAATAGCTATGCCACCAATTCGTTATTACTATTCTAAATTGAATCAGTGCGTTATAAACCCTAACTGTCAAAATGACAGTTGCTTGACTCGTCCCGAAAGAAAAAACCGCCGAAATAACGTCGTTTCTCGAGCGATTACATATGAGGCCGTAACGTGGTTTAACCAAGCCGAGCAGCACCGTGATAGGGGCGTGCCGAAGAGCGGATTGGGTCAAATGCGTGGCGTAAACCCTGTGATTAGGGCCGCGGAAAATAATAATTATCCAAAAATTGCGCCGGGTTTTTGCTCAGATTCAAGGCGCGGCAAGTGGCGCATATTGAAATATGCAACAGTTGCGGTAACGCAGAAGCTGAGCATAAAGACAAGCAAGGTTGGATAATAATTTTTTTCCGCGGCCCTTAGCCTTACGAGGTGCGCTTGAACCGCCTCGTTCTCGATGGCGAAAAGGCAATGTTATAAAGAGGTTATAGGGCGTTAACGGCCTTAATAGAAAATGCTGTAGAAAAAAAACTGCGAAACACGTCAATAATTCTAAAGTTTTCGCCCCCAGCGACAGATACAGTAACTAGACATCAAAATTATGGGTTATCTGTTCGGCAGCATGAAGGGTATCGCGCGGTTTCTTAGCAAATCATAGATACAGTGCAAACGGGCAGTATAACGACAGGTTATCAACGTGTAGGAGGAGGTATCAAAACTCAAGAATTCGCGAATGAATAAAAGGCTAAATATGTTAGCCGTCGTTATGGCTTCTAGGGAGCGGTAGCCGCCTGGTTATACTATTTTTCAAATACCGAGGAGGCATTAAATGCGCAAAGCATTAATTTCAATTGGGTCAGTAGCAATCATCATGTCAGGCGCCGCAATGGCGCAAGACGTCCCCGTTCTAGGCGTTAACTTCGGCGATGTCGACTTGGCCGCCACCGACGCGGCTTGCGGCACAGCGGTATCAGGGACGTGCTCGACACTGGCGTCGGGTACTGGTTTCATTCAACGCCAGATCGATAAAGGTGGCCAAAGTTTCATCCAAACGGTCATTGAAGAATCCGGCTTCCAATCTGAGGACTTCGTTCAAATTCAATTTGGTGGCGGCGGTAGCGTACAAGGAATTGCCTCTAGTCTCACCGTAACTGAAGGCGATATCTCCGGAACTGGCACTGGTTTTTCGGCGTCCTCACAGCTCAAGGCCGGATGGGCTGAAACTACGGCTGCCGATTCAAACGCCGTTATCACCGTGAACATTGCCGAAGCGGGCGCGACAGATGGATTTACGTCTGACTTTACCGTCGATACGGACTTTAACGCCACAACGGGTGTCAACACGGTGAACTCGCTTCAAGCACAGCAAATGGCAATGCTCGGTTCCGCTAACGACAAGCAGACATTCTTTACGGAAATCAAGCGCGCGGGCGGTGCCAATGCGGGCTACTCCATTCCTGGCGGTACGGGTACTGCAAGCTGGGCGGCGGGCGACCAAATCCAAGTGGTTTGGGTTGGGCAAGACATGCCTGACGCGACACTCAGCCCGTTCGGCGCTCAAATCGTCTCGAATATCGAGCCCGGTTCCGAGTCAGCAACCTCCTTCAATTCTCAGACCGAGGTTGGCCCCTGGGACTGGACCGCGATTCAAGGCGAGTTCACAACAGTGCCTACGTTCTAATCAACGCGTAGCGGCAACGGATAAAAAGGCGGGGTTTACCCCGCCTTTTTTTTGTAAACCGACATTCTCAGGCAAAAAGATCAAGCATACCTTCGCCTGGCGATACGTTAATAACACCCGACTTTCGAGCATCATCGGCGTTTACGTCCTCTTGCCGATCTAACGACTCATCCTCCATAGTCGCGCCAAATTGACCTCGGCCCCGCTGATCATCGGAAGATTGCGAAGAAACATTGGCATCGGACAAATTCAATCCCGCGTCGGCGAGCATCTCTCTTAACCGAGGTATGGATGCTTCGAGCGCCTCCCGCGTCGTTGCATGCCCAGCAGCCAACATGACGCTGGCTTGATCGTGGTTTACCGAAACACGGACTTCTACCGGTCCGAGTTGAGGCGGATTAACCTTGATCTCGGCAACCTGAACATTCTTCTGCACCATCCATGCGACGCGTTCGCTCAATTCGTTGCCCCAACCCGCCTCGGTAACGGGCGTAGAAATCAATGTAGTCTGAGCGACGTTAGTGACACTCGGGCTACTTGGTTGAAGCTGAGTCGAAAACGCCCCATTGCTGAAAGACAGAAGGCTAGTTTCCTGCACTGCGGTTGTAGTCGCTGTAGACGTAGATACACTGGCCAGAGCGTTGATCGCGACAGCATTCGCGCTAGGTCGCACGTTAACCGGAATCTCCTTATCCAACTGTTGTTGAGAAACCGCTATGACGGCCTCCGTTGCTTGTTTCGTAAATAACGTATCCGGCTCGGCGGAACGTTCCTGGCTTAGTTGGCCGCTTGAGGACAAATGCGCACTCAAACCCGGATGCAAGCGTTGCGTTTGGCCAGGTTCGACGTTCGGCTGTTTAATCGCCGCTCCTTTGGTAGGTTGGTAGGCCACTGCAGGATTAGCTGATGTCATCACCGTATCCACTATTGACGGTTGTTCACTTTCGCTCGGTTGCGATGCCAAACCGGTGTCTTCACTATTTAGTTGGGTGAGAGGTCGTAAGAAAAAGTCGTTGTTTTTGGTTAAATCAACGAACGGCAACGTATTGCCGCCGTCCGGTAAGTCTTCTCCCGTCGCGGATATTTGCACCGGCATGACCGGCATTTCGACGTCTAACGACGGCTTTCGATCTAGTCCAATACTATCCTGTTCTAGGATATTTAAATCACTCAATACATCAACGAATGTAGTTGAAAACGCGTCGCTTTTTACCAAACTAACGGCAGGCGCAACAGCCGGCGCCAGCGTCGAAGTCGATTCGCTGGCTACCGTTTGACCAGCGGCGGGTAAAATAAGAGGCGTTTTTTCTAGCATTTTAAAAAGCTCCATCTTGCCTTAGGTTGTTGATTGTCATAAATCAAGCAAGACTCGTACCGTTGGGTACTCCATCGCAATGCATGGTGTTGCGTATCCGGGCGTACTGTTGAAAGGCGGGTTTTAGAATAGCAGCCTATAGATTAGAAGGTGATGGTGGTTTTGCAAGGGGCCATTAAAGATCTGCTGCTAATCTGGACCGTAGAGACCCCGAGCCAGCCCTTCGGTCAACACTAAAAATTTTCGGCCATCTAGTTGTCGCAGTACTGCTCTATCTCGACACGGACCCGTTGGCACTCCTCCTCGAGCGCACCGACGATCCTGACCGCGCTATCCGTGACGAGTTCATCTCGACCCATCTCAAGGAGCTGGCTACTCAACAATGCCATACGTTGAATCCCGAGATTGGAGCTACTCCCCTTAAGCGTATGGGCCGCCTCGACCAACATCCCGGCATCGCCACAGGCGATCGCGTTTTGTGCTTTGTTAATTAGTTCGGGCGCATTCGCTAAGTAGGTCTCCAGTAGATCTACGAATTCATCTTCCATAACTTCACGCAACCCGCCCAACACTTCGAGATCAATTGAATCGACTTGATCAATACTAATATCTCCTAATGTGCTATTGCTGGCGCTCACTATTTGTCGCCTAGATAGTAGACGGCCTCGGCCGTTCGTCCACCATCTTGGTAGTCAAGACTCCGACAGAGCGATTTAATAAGTTTTATTCCCCGCCCACTCGGCACTAACTTGTGTGTGTCCACGGTAGGGCTTTCGGACAACGTGGGTATATCGAATCCTTGGCCTGTGTCCGTTACGCGTAGTCGTAGTACATACCCATCGTCCGTAACGGCTTGTTGAATCGTAAAGTGCGTTTGCCCCTCGGTTAACGCATCGAGTCGTTTTTCTCTCTCCACATAATAGTTGGCAAATCCTTCCGGTGTACTTTTTAAATCCGAACTCAGGCGAAGCAAGCCGTGGTCCATGGCGTTGGTGTATAGTTCAGTCAATACTGTAAATATACGCTTTCGATGATCTTCGGCCAATCTCATATGCGTTAACATGTTCAATATCATAGGTACCGGATTAATATCTTTTAAGATACCTGCCGAAAGATTGAAGTTTACTTTCCACTCCGCTGGCATAACGCCTTGTGGCCCTACGCTCTGTACCTCCACTGGGATGTCGAGTCGTGCTCCTTGACAGTCTAATTGAACAAAGGAAATATCGTCGTGCTGCTCGGCATCGCCACGGAAGTCGTGAACTCTTCTCTTGAGTAATTCCAAGACCTCGTTGGAATCCTTAGCATCACAGAAACACTGATCAAGGCGTTCGTCACCGAACATGGCACCGTCTTCATTGACCGCTTCAATGACGCCGTCGGTGTACATGAATAGTTGCAGTTCAGGCGTTATCTCCGTAACCGTGAAATCACCGCGTTTTATTGTCTTATTAGCTATTCCGAGCGGCAAATGGTTAGAGCTAATACGTTTATTAAACCCTTTTTTGCGATCAACGAGAATAAGCTCGGGTAAACCACCATTCCATACGCTTAATGTCCCTTGCGTAACATCTATATCGGCAAATCCAGCCGCGCAGAAAAAACCTGTTGGGAGTTCCTGTCTTAACTTTCGATTTATTTCGACAATAATCTCGGCAAGTGAAAATCCCCTGTGAGTCATTGCGACAAACACTTCTGATACGGGCAATGCACCCACGGCCGCCGGTAATCCGTGGCCTGTAAAATCACACAAGACGAGATGTATACCTCCGGAGGGTTTACGCGCGGCTAGCAACAAATCACCATTGAACATCGACATGGACATTGTCGACGTCCAAAACTTCAGGTATGGAAGATCTAGCGTGCCCCTTGAGGTTATATTTTGAAAAATATGTTCCGCAAATTCTAATTCATGCTGGATATCGCTCTGATATGCCTCAAGTTTCTTTTTTTGTGCGTTGAGAGTCGTATACAAACCCCTGATACGCTCCATGGCATTAATCTTTGCTTTTAATACCATCCTGTTGTAGGGCTTAGTAAGGAAGTCATCGCCGCCGCTTTCAACGCATTTTGTTAAAGCCTCTTCGTCGGTCACCGCAGTAAGAAAGATAATCGGAACAAAATGTTCCTCACCCAGCTTTTTAATTTCTCGTGCCGCCTCATACCCGTTCATCACCGGCATCACGATATCCATCAAAACGAGATCCGGACGGTATTCCTTGAAGATTTCAACGGCTTCGGCGCCGTTCTCCGCGAGTAACGGTAGATAGTTCTCTCTTTTCAATATCCCCTTTAACAGTTTCCTGTTTACCGGATCGTCGTCCACGATCAGCGCTTTCTTATTTTCCGCGTACTCCATTACTCTCTGTCGCTATACTGGAATTTTTTGGTAGGAAATTCTGTCACGAGCAAGCAAAGCTTACATAACTAAGCACGGTTAGGTGATCTAAACTAACGACGTCTATGAGTCCCCACCTGCTATCTTAAATAGTTTATCAAAGTTAGCGATATCAAGAATCTCTCTAATAACGGGCCGGCAATTGGTAACCGTAACATCGGCGTTATCGCCCCCGGCGTGTTCTCGGAGCAATAACAACATGCCCAATGCTGAACTGTCCATATAATCTGTACCGCTCAGATCGACAACATACTTAGCATTCGAGGCCTTCGTCTCCGCCTTTTCGTACGCATTACGAAACTCACGATGAACCCCAAAGTCAAACCGACCATCAATCGTAATCGTTACCTTGGAGCCGTCTTCAGATACACTAGTGTTTAACGACATGAACCCATTTACTCCCTATTTTTTTCAAAAACACGCTATCGGCGAATTCCTTTCGTAAATGTTCGCAATAGCGCTCGACAATGTGGCACGAATATACGCAGTCTCATCGTCCGATCTCTTACTCCATGTTACATCGGCCGCGTGTCCCATTCCTTTACGCCAAAACTATTGTGTGCAATCTTAATTCCGAACGCCCATTATACGTTATTTTACGAATCAGTCTTATCGTTGGGTGTCCGCCGAATGAGAGTCTCGTTAAATATCTCGACCACGACACTACGTTTAAGCCCAATACAAGTTGGCATCATACGTTATGACTTAATCCCTAGGGTGAAATCATTTGTGAAACCACAAAATCGCCAGAAGTGATTTTGAACGTCATGTGTTGACGGCCGAGTTGGGCAAACTGTAGGGACGTAATACGTAAATCTTTGCGCGATTTCCGCGCGTCCCCGTGAGAAATGCCACCTAGTGGTGTGTCCTCCGGTCGGCGTGAAATGACAAAAAAAAACGACTCGGCTTGAAAAATCGTTCTCGCCTCGTTAATTCGAGTCATTCTTTATCAACTGCATAATACGTTCCGCGATGCAACCCAGCGGTATAACCTCGTCCACGCCACCTTTTTTAACCGCCTCACCCGGCATTCCCCAAACCACGCTGGTTTTTTCATCTTGCGCCATGGTATATGCACCGGCATCGCGCATTTCCGCCATACCTTCCGCGCCATCGTTACCCATTCCAGTCAATATAATGCCTATCGCATTCGCGCCGGCATTTTGTGCCACTGATCGAAAAAGTACGTCTACGGCTGGTTTATGTCGATTTACAGGTGGTCCATCGCTCAACCGACATATATATCGCGCACCGTCTCGCTCCACAATAAGGTGACGATGTCCGGGCGCTATATACGCGTGCCCAGGAAGAATCTGTTGCCCGTCTACAGCCTCGTACACCGTCATCGCCGAAGACTCATTCATTCGTTTTGCAAAACGGCCACTAAACGCTTCAGGAATGTGTTGCGTTATCACGATGCCTGGGGAATCAGCTGGTAGCGCTAACAGAACTTCTTTTATCGCTTCCGTACCACCCGTTGATGCACCAACAGCGATAACTCGATCCGTGGTTCTAAAATTACCAGGGCGACCACGCTTCTCTAGAACAGCGTCGGCAGTATATCTTGGTTTAACATTTAAATTAGCAACCGATCTGTGCTCTATGGATTGCACATTGGCCGCCGCGGCAATTTTCACTTTACCAATAATTTCGTCAGCGTACTCCTCTAATTCATGCGCAAGATCAAGTTTAGGTTTGGAAATGAAGTCGATCGCGCCGATTTCCAATGCTTGTAACGTAATGTCGGCGCCTTTTTCCGTTAATGACGACACCATAACAACCGGCATCGGTCGCAAGCGCATGAGTTTTTCTAGAAATGTTATCCCATCCATCCTTGGCATCTCGACATCCAAGGTCAAAACATCGGGATTGAGTTGCTTTATTTTCTCGCGCGCAACAATGGGATCGGGTGCAGTACCGACGACTTCGATACGTCTATCCCTATTCAGAATTTTTGTCAACAGTTGCCGAACGAGAGCAGAGTCGTCTATTACGAGTACGCGAATCGGTTCCATTTATATAATGTCCTTCGCTTATTCAATACGTCAGATAAGTTGTTGGCCAAATATACGATAGCATTACTTAGTCGATTCAACCAAAGGCTAAGTCCTAGAACGCTAGAACAAATCCACATCCCCTTCCACTGGCTTTTGTTGTAGCGACTCAAGGTAATTCGATTCACGTTCAACGATGGTCGTATTATGTAACGAACGCAATTTCTTCAAACGCACTTTTCCGGTCTCCGGAAAATAATATACTTTTCGAGGATAGTTACTTCCCACATCTTCCGCGGTTAGCAGCAAGCCTTCTGTAGCAAGATACTCGCGAACGAACTTAATATTCTTATCACCTATGTCGGTCAACTGAGCGAGCACTTTGCCACCGCCAAATATCTTTACTTCCAAGTTCTCTCGGCGGCCCCCATGTTTTAAGATCATATTTATTAAGTGTTCCATGGCAAAATTTCCATACCGTTCCGCGGCGCTAAACTGTTCCCCGAGCGCACCTGATAATGCAGATCCCCTAGCTGGAAGCATAAAATGATTCATGCCGCCGATTCCAAACACAGTATCTCGAATACATGCCGACACACAGGATCCGAGCACCGTAACGATGGCTTCGCCGGTGGTCGTTACGTAGTACTCACCGGGCAGTAGCTTAGCTACTTGAAGCTCAAGGAGCTTATCCCAATAACGATTTATGTGCTCAAATCCCTTTAAGACCTCCTTCGACGGATTCGAATTACCAGGCACTACAACCATTCCTACTTAAGGGGATTTCGCTTTGTGTACGTGGTGTGACCAATAAGCTCAAAATCGTCGCTGACCTTAAAGAGAGATTCCGAGTGACCTATAAATAAGTACCCCTCTTTGTCCAGCATCTCCGCGTAACGCTGGAACAAACGCCGCTGCGTCGGCTTGTCAAAATAGATGACGACGTTACGACAAAAGATAATGTCAAAGGGGCCGCGCATCGGCCAGTCAGTCATCAAATTAAGGCTACGAAACGTAATCATTTCTTTTAGGTCTTCGATAACTTTGACGTTACCCGCGTTTTCTCCTTTGCCTTTTTTAAACCAGCGTTTTAAACGTTGCTCACTAAGACCCTTAATTCTGTCTAGATTGTAAAGCCCCTGCTTCGCCGTGTTGAGAACATTCGTGTCAAGATCCGTCGCGAGTATCTTAATATCCCAATCGTCGACATGTGGAATAGCTTCTCTTATCGTCATCGCGATTGAGTAAGGTTCCTCGCCCGTCGAGCAACCGGCAGACCAGATTCGAAGGCGCCGACGCTCGCTGCGTTTAGTCATGACGACAGGAAGCGCTGTATTCGCGAGAAACTCGAAGTGATGGGCTTCGCGAAAAAATGAGGTAAGGTTTGTGGTAATTGCATTGACGAAATTTCGCAGTTCGTCAGACTCCTCGGCTACCACTAACTCGCAGTAGTCTTTAAAGTTGCTTAAACGAAGCTCACGGATCCGCTTCGATAAGCGGCTGTAGACCATGTCTTTTTTTATGTCAGCGAGACAAATCCCCGTATACTCGCGCACTAACTCTCGGATGAAATTAAATTCTTTATCGGTAAATTTGAATTCTCGAAGTTTCTCGGCCTCCACTTGTACTTCCTCAATATCTTCTTAGCTACACTTTTTAGCTACACTTTTAGCTACACTTTAGAGCGACACGTGTGACATCATAAATAGCTTCCGGAACCGTCTTCTCGTGACTCCACCCGCGTATCTGTTTATAGGTTAGCCACCATTGGCTCTTTCAGTTGGCGCGCAATGTATATACGAAGAGACACCAAAATAAATCTTTCCTGCCCGCGCAACCTGAACTCAGGGGCGATTTTGTTAGCGCCCGCTTAGTTACCTTTTTTTGTATCTACGTTGTCTTCGCGAGCGGCCAACACGCGACCTCTTCGCACAGAATTTTTTTTCGAATTTTAAAATTCCTCCCATTCGTCCTCGGCCGTTTTAGTCTTGGCACGAGTTCTCCGCGGTTCAGCTTTTAACTGAGTTCGTCGGGTCTGATATCCGTTACTTTTTGCCGCTTTCGACGACCCAAGATTAGCTACGGCATTGTGAGTACCGCCCCTTTCATCGGAAGTACTGAAGAATGTCATAAGCTGATCCAAGCCTTGGGCTTGATCGTCTAAGGATTCGCTGGCCGCAGCCGCTTCCTCGACCAATGCCGCATTTTGCTGAGTTACTTGGTCCATCTGCGCGATAGCCTTGTTAACCTGTTCGATGCCGGAGGACTGTTCCTGGCTCGCCGCCGCAATCTCTGCGATAATGTCACTCACTTTCTTAACGGCTGTTACAATCTCGCCTAATGTCTGCCCCGATTCATCGACAAGCCGTGTCCCGTCCTCTACTTTTTCCACGCTATCTTTAATCAAAGACTTGATTTCTTTCGCTGCTGCCGCACTGCGTTGAGCGAGATTGCGTACTTCGGCAGCGACAACTGCGAATCCACGCCCTTGCTCTCCAGCGCGTGCCGCTTCCACCGCTGCGTTTAAAGCGAGCAAATTGGTTTGGAAAGCTATTTCGTCTATAACCCCTATGATGTCCGCAATCTTCTTACTGCTGCTGTTGATCTCAGACATCGCCTGAACCGCGTTACCGACAACGTCGCCACCTTTCTCGGCCTGGCTGCGAGCCCCGACCGCCAACTGATTAGCTTGCTTGGCGTTATCGGCATTTTGTTTTACTGTGCCGGTAAGCTCTTCCATGCTCGATGCTGTTTCTTCCAACGAAGAGGCTTGCTGTTCCGTACGCTGACTTAGGTCGCTATTGCCTTGGGCAATTTCGGCCGCTGATGAGGTGATGCTGTTGCACGATTGAAGTATCTTAGATACCATATTCTCCATATTATCGAAGGTTGTATTGACCGCGTCGCACAGTACTGCAAATTGGCCTTCAAACTCACCGCTCATCTTCTGGGTTAAATCGCCTTCAGCCATTGCTTGCACGACGCGTGTTGTCTCTTCTATCGGATTAACCACAGCGTTCATCAAAGCGTTTACGCCGTCCCCAACATTTTTCATAAAGCCTTCATAGTGTGAGGTTTCGATGCGTTGACTCAACTCTCCGGCAATCGCACCTTTAATAAGCCCTTGAATCTGACGTTCCCCGTCTTTTTGTTCTGTTATGTCTTTCCATTCGACCAGGTTGCCCATCATGTTTCCCTGTCTGTCCACGATAGCTGTGGCGTTAACTTCAAACTCCAAATCGAGCAGTTTAATGTCGGCCTTCACCGGCAGTCGGCTCATATCCGCGAGTAACGAGCGTTGGTGGGCCGGATTCTTGTGAAATTGATCGATGCTTTGGCCAACGAGATTGCCCGCATCAAAACCTGGAAAAACCTTGCGTAACTGTTCTTGGCGATTTCGCAATAGCGTAACAACCGCTGGATTTACGTATGTAATCGTGAGGTCCGGGTTACAAAGCATCAGCGCCGTCGTCGATCCGTTGATCGCCGACTGTAACCGCGCAACCTCCATTTCGCCCGCGCGAAGCTCCGTCACGTCCGACCATTCCAGCGTATTACCGACGTATTCTCCGGCCAGGTCTCTAATAGCCGATACGAGTATTCGGAACGTTAACGGTCCTACGTGAATATCCGTCTCATAGGGAAGATTCGCGGGATTCTCTAAAATACGACGTTGATGGCTCGGATTCTTGTGAAAGATATCAATACATGTGCCAATAATTCCATCGACCGAGAAACTGGGGTATAAACTGCGCAGCGTTTCCTCATATTTCCTCAATAATTCAGTGGTCGAGCTATTCGCATAGGTGATCTTTAGATCCCTGTCGATCATCATCATTGCGGTTTGGGCACCGTCCACCGCTTTTTGTAGGCGTTGCGCCTGCTCCTCGCGTTGACGTTCCTCTGTCACATCGTTCCATTGGACGACGAAACCTAAGTGATTACCGTCTTTATCCATAAGGCGGCGCGTCTCATGGGCGAAAATGAACCGCCCTGGCGTTATCTCTCCTTTGCGAGCGTCCCCCGGCTTAATGCCGTTTAGAATCATCTTTACGGCGTCAGGGTTCTTGTGATATCGATGAATACTACCGCCAACGACTTCATCGACCCTAAATCCGGGCAAGTAGGACGCCAGCTCCTCTTCAACGGAGCCCAAGACTTCTCGCGCACGTTTGTTAACGAAGACAATCTTCTCGTCTGCATCCGCAATCATAATATTGATCGGGGCATACTCAAGCACATCCATAAGAGCGAATAAGTCTTCCGTTACCTCACCCCCACCCGCCGCATTCGAATTCTTTTCTGGCCCCTTCTTCGTCGTTGCCATCGTATAGCTCTCCTCGTTGTGATATCCGCTTAACATTATGTCTGCCACTAGGTCTAACGCTTTTCGCCAAGTCTTGGCGACATTGTTATTCCACAAATCGCCCGCACTCTCCCGAATAACCTCTAGCAATGTCTCACGGACTGCTTCGAAGTGCTCCGGCTCGGCCCCATATAGTTGATGGCGGCGCCCCATTGATTGCAACGCCTCCACCGGAAAGTCGGCGCTATTTATAGTATTTACCACCAGCGATAATGCTGACAGCAGTTTCTTTTGTTGGTCTTTGTGATCTATATCGTTGAATAAGTCTTCTACTTCCGGGTACTTTCTAAATAATTCCTTATAGAAACGCTCAACCAACTCCAAGCCTTTCGGTTGAAGCACAGAGAACGTACTTTTTAATAACGCAATATCTAACCCCATCAAACGTTTCGTAATCTCGTCCATCTTTTTTGACACAGCGTCATCCCATCCTTTTTCGTCTATCCATTCCACACCATATCTGCGAGCATCTGTTCCAACACACTCAGCACCATCACCGCAGGGCGATATGGCCTCTGGACGTCTTCGTGGCCTTCCGTTCCCATTACTTGGTCGCTCTTTACATAAGCCGATGTCGTTATATCGTTCACCTGTTTTCTTGGGGCCATCTTTTCCGCGACCTAATCTTCTCTACTTTCAAATGCATCTAACGTGCTCGATACTCACATTGGCGGCTCCTGCGACGACCGACTACAACGCATCGCTATGGGGCTCTGTATCGATCACAAGCTCGCTGTCTTTCAGCAGTTGATCAACGTCCAATACGATAATCATTTTCTCTTCTACGGTCGCCAAGCCCTTTACGACGTCAGTTGTCACGCTGCTACCGAAGTCGGGCGCGGTTTTCAAGTCGTCCGTCGAAACGTTGTAAACTTCCGACACAGCGTCTACGACAATACCCACAATACGCTGCCCTATTTCCCCCAACACTTTTAGAACGATAACAACGGTCGTCGGCCCATAAGGCACAGTGTCGAGCCCGAACCGTTGTCGAAGGTCGATAATCGGCACGATGGTTCCGCGCAAGTTAATCACCCCTTTTACGTACGTAGGCGTATTCGGCAACGGTGTAGCAGTATCCCAACCCTTTATCTCTTGTACCCTAAGTATGTCGACGCCGTATTCTTCGTCCGCCATTATGAAAGTGAGATATTGCTCGGTGCCTACCGCTACATCCTGGCCGCTAGTCGCTTCTATCGCCTCTCCTATATCCATAAACCCACTCCTATGCAGCTGCTGTTCGTTTTGCGGATGCCCATTTAGTGTTCTCTAGATTTCCATAGTGTCGACGCGAGCATGTAATCAAACCGCCAATATCCAGTATGAGCGCAACTGTTCCGTCGCCCAATATCGTTGCACCGGAAACACCTTCTACGCGCTGATAATTGGTTTCTAAACTTTTTATGACAACTTGTTGCTGCCCTAACAAGTCATCGACGAACAGACCCACTCGCTGTCCTTCTCCCTCTACAACGACCAACAAGCCGTTTTCCAATACGGTGTTATCGGGAACCTGATCAAAGAGCGCGTATAAACGGACGATAGGCAGATAGTTGTCCCTCAACTGATAGACTTCCGACTTGCCCGTAATAATATTTACGTTCTCGGAACGTATTTGCAGCGACTCGACGATAGAGACTAATGGAATAATATATGTCTCCTCACCAATACGGACAAGTTGGCCGTCTAAGATCGCCAACGTCAAAGGCAAACGAATAGTGAAGGTGGTTCCTCGGCCATCCAGAGAAGTTACATCGATAGTCCCCCCCAGATCTTTAATATTCCGCCGGACCACATCCATTCCAACGCCTCGGCCCGAAATATCGCTCACCGCCTCCGCTGTAGAAAACCCCGCTTGAAAAATAAGCTCGTAGATCCGCTCGTCGGACAGGTTCTCATCTTCGCTCACTAAGCCCCGTTCTATTGCTTTAGCAAGAATACGTTCTTTATTTAAGCCGGCCCCATCGTCTGAGATTTCTATTACGATATTGCCTCCTTGGTGGTAGGCGTTAAGATGGAGCAACCCAGTTTCGGGTTTGCCCAATTCGCGCCGCGCTTCGGGCGTTTCAAGGCCGTGGTCCAAGGAGTTACGAACGAGGTGAACCAGCGGGTCACCGATCTTTTCCATCACTGTCTTATCCAGCTCGGTTTGCTCTCCGGACAAACGCAGTTCGACTTTTTTTCCAAACTTCTGGGACAAATCGTGTACCATTCGCGGGAAACGGTTAAACGCAAAGCTGATAGGAAGCATGCGAATTTGCATGACACTTTCCTGTAGCTCGCGGGTATTGCGCTCGAGCTGAGTTAGTCCCTCTTGTAGCTTTGCCAGGCGACTCATATCAAAGTCTTCGCCCAACTGGTTAAGCATGGACTGCGTGATTACTAACTCACCCACCATATTAATGAGCGCGTCAACCTTAGTGATTCCAACACGAATTGAGCCCGAATCGGCGCTTTTCGTTGATTGTCGGCGGTCGTCGTCACCTCGTCGCTGTTCTTGTCGTTCGTCCACAGGGTGTGCCACGCTAGTAAGAGCGGGACTACTATGTTTCGTTTCAACGACGGTTTGTTCCGAGACTGTTTCTGCTGAGCCGGGCAAGCCACCATTTTCCGCCTCAGCGGTTGGCGTCGACGCTTTCTCTTGAACTGCTTGTGTTTCTACCCCAGGAGCGGCTTCCAATTCGACCGTCTCATCGACCGCCATGGGTTCTATAGTCAAATCGCAGTCGCCTTCAACCCACTCGAAGACTTCCTCAACCTGCGTTTTCGTAATATCGCCTTCGAGCGTCAAGCCCCAGGCTAGATACGATTCTTCGGGATCCAGATTGGCAAAAGGCGGTAACGCTGCGGTGTCAACTACGACGCTCAGTGCGCCCATACTCTCCAGTTCCCTAAACATACGGACCGGATCATTTCCTGTTCGAAACAAGTGAACGTGTGGCCGAAATGATATTTCCCAACCCTTTGCTGCAATTATACTTGCTGCGCCTTCGGTAGCGGCAACGTCGTTAGGGGGTACAGGCGTTGCCGTATCTTCGACACCGAGTGCGGCCTCGATTTTTTTTCCGACTTCAGCAACCCGTTCGGCATCGAAATCTTTACTGTCTTTTAACGCCGTTAAAATTTCTCTAAGGCAGTCAACAGACCTTAATAGAAGATCGACGGCTTGCTGGTCCACTGACCGGCGACCATCGCGCATTTGGTCGAGCAACGTCTCCAGCCCATGGGTAAATTCGCCGACTTGCCCTAATCCAAACGTCGCACTACCGCCTTTAATAGAGTGAGCTGCGCGGAATATCGTGTTTATTGTTTCGGAATCTGTATCACCTACATCTAAGTTCAGTAACGCCGACTCCATGGCGTCCAAGCCCTCGAAGCTTTCCTCGTAGAATGTCTGCAGAAACTGGGTCAGGTCGAAGGACATAAGTGATTACCCCAACACTTTCTTAACCGTAGCGAGCAACTGATCGGGATTGAACGGCTTGACTAGCCAACCGGTGGCACCCGCGTTTTTCCCTTCTTGTTTCTTCTCTAGAGCCGACTCTGTGGTCAACAGCAGAATTGGAGTAAACTTGTACGATTCCAAAGAACGTAGTGCTTTCACCAAAGAGATGCCGTCTAAATTCGGCATGTTTACATCAGTAATCACCAGATCCGCTTGCGCTTTTTGCGCTTTTTGTAACGCGTCTTTCCCGTCCAGTGCTTCGACGACTTCATGACCCGCACCTTTGAGTGTAAACGTCACCATCTGCCGCATAGACGCGGAATCATCCGCAGTAAGAATCTTTGCCATTGGCTATCCCTCTACTTTGAACCTACATCGATACCTGTGATATTCTATAAATAGCGTGAATTGCCAACCGCTACGACAACTCTAAATGCTCCAGAAGCCCTAATAGTCGCGCAGCGTCTCGTAAAGGCGCCCCCGGCTGTTCCCAACGAACTTCAATCCCCGCACTGCGGATTTCTTGGAAGAACGAACATAGCGTTTGCAGAGCAGCTGTATCGGCATGCTCGGTTTTGCATGCATTCAGTACCACGTTTTTTTCTTCCTCCAATGCCAGCTTTAGCGCGGCCCACAATTCATTTACGCTCCGTATGTCTACCGATTCGCCGCAATCTATTACCATAGAACCTTCAGCGTCCGCCTGACCCGGTGCGCTCGTAGCGGTGGAGTTCGGTACGTCAACCTCCGCTGTGCCCTCTTGTGGGTTTGCCATAGTCTAGTTTCCGTATTGTTTTTCCTCGTCGATATATCGGCGTTGCCTCTTTATCCTTTAACCGAAAAATGCCGTTTAGGCGAAGCGAACGTAAATACCTTGGGCAAGTCGGCGCAAACCGCCAAGTTTGCGGTATACGCCCTAGAGGCGTATTGCTCGCTGCCGACGCGGCTCAGATTAAGCAAAAATAATTTAGCCGCTATTCAACAAATTAGACAAAGGGGAGCACTTCAGCCGTAACCGATCACCGTAGGTCGAAGCCGACAAATCGTGACAAATCGAAAGTCTCCACGGCCTATTTATTTTTGCCTTCTCCTAACGATAAGCGAATGCGTTGAGAACGTTCGTCGGATTCGTGTTGCTCGCGTTTGGTTATATTGGCTAGTTCTTCGCTTCGGCAACGCGTGACAATTTTATCTAACGCTTTCGCTTTGCTTCGGG
>CALZJI010000044.1 GCA_945787615.1 uncultured Chromatiaceae bacterium
CTCAGATTCAAGGCGCGGCAAGGGGCGCATAATCGCTTTATGTAACCCTTGCCGCAACACAGAAGCTGGGCCAAAAGACAAGCAAAATTGGATGATTATTTGTTTCCGCGGCCCTTAGTGCGCTTTGGTTGATTACCAAGCGAAAATCGTCTAGAACTTGCGACGCGTACACCTGTCTAATTATATTAACACTCGTCATAACAGCAATTCGGTGTCTGCGCTTAGGCCTAATATTATGTGGTCAATATTACTGTTTTGCAGCGACAGCGATCGGTGCATAAGCCTAACGAAAATACTATCGGCAGTGGATCGACGGGTAAGCATCCATAACGCAACGAGCGCGACGCAGGCTGTTGACGTACTCGATGCCTCTGCCCCTACCCTCGCCGTGGTCTCCGATCCCCAATCGGCAGGTCGGTCACTCAAGGTTGTCTCAATTCTACACCAACGCTCTCCCAGCGTGCCGCTCTTAGTTGAGGTCCCCGCCGAACATCCAATGTTCGGGCTACAAGCCTTGTTGGCGGGCGCAACAGATTTTTTAAAACAGCCGGTGGCGCCATGGGAGTGGCAACAACGCGCGCGGTGCCTGCTGGACGCACAGCGGCAAAAGCACGTGATCAACCAGGCGGTCAAAAGTAAAGTACACCGGCTGCTTAACGCTGAAGAACAGCTACAGCCCGAAGACGTAGCCGCAATTCTCGCTCGGGCCAACGCCTTCCACGATGAAGCAACTGGCCGTCACGAACGCCGAACCGGACAAATCGCGCAACTCATTGCCGAGGGCCTGGGTCTACCGAACGCACAATGCCTCCTAATTCGGGCAGCGGCCAGCCTTCACGACATCGGAAAAATTGGTATCCCTGACAAGGTATTGCACAAGTCCGAGCAATATCAACCCGAAGACCGGGATATTATGTCCGCTCATCCGCGAATTGGTTATGACATCCTAAAGTTAAGCGCGGCACCTATGCTACGCATCGGTGCGAAAATTAGCCTCACCCATCATGAACGTTACGATGGAGGTGGCTATCCCGAAGGGCTTGCTGGAGGCGCAATACCGTTATCCGGGCGGATTGTTGCGGTTGCTGACGCGTTTGAATCCTTAACGGTACGCCAACTTTACCGCAATAGCGTCTTATCCGTTAATGAAACGATCCTCTATCTCGATAGATTACGTGGACAGCATTTTGATCCCGACTGCGTCGACGCTCTGCGCGCAAAAATTGACGCCGCTGCCCGGATCGTTTCAAACCGTGCATGATTCGATTGAGCGTATCGGAAAGCCATGAGCGTTATTTCGTTAGGTATAGGCGGTGGTCCGTATGAAAGAAAGGCCTGTTCTTTTCTAGAAGTCTAGAAACCACCAATCCTGAAAATTCTCCTGCGGCATAAGACAAGACTTGAAAATCATCTGGCCAACCCCTTTCTACCTTCGTTAGTTAAACTTAGAGTAGGCGGAATCTATACCCGTGGCGTTTGAGATTTAGGTGTTAAGAGTGCGTCATATTCATTTCGTGGCAAGGCGAAATGACGAGTAATAGCCGGACTATTGCCGGACTTTACCCCCGGAAATTGCTCATTTTCAGGCGCTAAGCTTATGTGAATATTGGATTTTCTGCGATTTTTGTTTTTCATAATGTAGCCATGCATTGTGAATAATAATATCTTGTATTATCGAATATGGGTGCCTATACTTAGCCATGCACACAAGGCATGGCAGCCTACATCTTGAAATACAGACTTCACGTAAAAGTCCAGTGGGCATTCTTCGCA
>CALZJI010000045.1 GCA_945787615.1 uncultured Chromatiaceae bacterium
ATCACAGCAAGAGGGCGACTATTATCGCTGGCGCCATGTTAATTTAGTTTATTCATGAACTAATATGTGTGTTTTTGAGCGCCCGGAGAATGAAATTTTTAATTTATGCGCAGGCTCTATTGTCTTCACACTCTCCGCTATAGAAACAGCACTAATTTAAGAGTATAGATATCCGTTAAACTAGCATTCCAGTTCCCGAGCCCCATTTCGAATAGGGTTTGGCGTTGAACAACGCGACGACCACCGCAACGACGATTTTCAACAATGCTCAATCAGCGGCGTTCCTTACCAGCTTTGAAGCGCTTTTTGGCACGTAAAAACGTGCCAAGAATCTCCCAGGATAGCTAAGACACTCAACAGGCAAGGTCCGCAGTACACTTTTTTTTGACAGCCCGCGCCTTATTTTTCAGCGGCTTAAAGAAAAAAGATCCGGGAAATTCGTCAATTTCGGATGCGAATCGTGAAAGACTGGCTAAAGACCCGTACATGATTCGCGAATAGGAAAACGCTTATCCGCGCCATTTCGACCCCGAAAATGGCGCTTTAAGGCCAAAATACGGCCGCTTGGATTCAACTCCGAAGTGCAACACCGAAAAACTACTGAGTTAGGCGGTGAGGTGTATTGGCCTGTACCGCTCTAACCCCCACGTTGGAGTTGCACAATGGCATACAGACACCTCGCCTTGGAAGAACGTTTTTATATTTATGCTTTACGTAAAGCGGAGTTTTCTCTTCGGCAGATTGCTAGCGAACTGGGACGCGCCTGTTCGACCATCAGCCGCGAACTGCAACGCAATCGCGGGTGCGGTTATCGTCCCCTCAAAGCGCACACACGGGCACGCAAGCGTGCTGTGCGCTTCCGTACTCGAGTGCGCATACAACCGACTCAGTGGTGTATCATTGAGGCATTGTTAAGGCAAGATTGGAGTCCTGAGCAAATCGCCAAGCGGGCCCGTTTGGAACAGACATTGCGCGTTAGTCACGAATGGATCTATCGTCATATCTATACCGACTCGGTTGCGGGTGGTGAGCTATGGCGCACGCTGCGTCACCAAAAACAAACGAGCAGAGGTATCCCATCGGCCTACACGACAGCGCGAATCCCCAGATGCGCCCGTGAAAGTCTCCCCGTCAGGCTCAACGCTTTCTTTACGCTCATGGCCCCATTAACAATTTGTTTCGTGTGAGTCGGTATCTGTTAAAAGCCGCGCACTACCGTCTATTCCGCGATCGCGCCATTTCATGCGGCGAGCGGTAACTTGGACCTAGAGTTCCGCACAACGGAATCATAATCATACTTTCGGACCTTGTTTCGCTTTTAGTATGATAAGTTGACAATACCATTAGGGGATATCTTGCTCGCTATGTCTTCTTTATTCTCAACGCCAATCGAGGCAGTGGTGATTCCACAAACCACCACTGATCGACTTCGCTCCGTAATTGCGGCAACCCTTCGTAGTTCGTCTTACGCCGGCCTTGTTAGGCGTATGGGGTGATAAGGGAGCCGCGGAACGGTTATCATGCCGTTAAATGGGTTATTAAGACGCTCAATAATTGGCTCAACTAGACTCCGTCCAGGCATTGACTCAATTGGAACTCCTGTTGGCGGAAGCCCGCCAACGCCTCCGCTAACGCTCCAAATATCCGTCGCGTTAACGAGCTCAATGCAGATTTGTTGTTTCTCCATAACTTTGATCATTTTCTACTTCCTTTATATGAATGGCTAAACATAGTATTTATCCGTAATGTTTCGTTACTTCAAAATTGACCGAATAAGTCGCTTCTTTGGGCTCTAGTTCGTTTTCCCAAAATACATTTACGTCGTTGTCGACTACTTAGCCAATACCTATAGCAAAGGCGAAATGGGATCCGGAATAATCGGCGGATCAATCGGCCCACCTGACCTAGGCGGATACGGTAATACTATTGGACCCGCCGGCGGAGTAAGACAGAATCCCCCACTAACGCCCTTGGCGTCCACATTATTCATTACTTCTAACGATTCACGTTTGTAATTACTATTGTTTGTCATGAATAGGCTCCTTCTAAGCTGGCAACTCGTCATCATCGACGTTTGTCCGTGTCCATCTAAGGCGTTTTTTAATGCCTAGCGTCCGAACAAGTAATACATGACGCCGCCGGTTTTAATTTCCGTTCTGCTTTCTGTTGCGGTCACACTGACCATCAGTCGCCGCAATCTATACTTTAATACGTACATGTTTCAACTTTTGGCGGTACTTATAGCTATAATTTTCAACTTCCATGTATCGCGCAAGGTGGGACGGAACGAGAAACGCCGTCGAGGTAGTAGCTTTTCATCAGCCGCAATCGTGGTTTGCCCGCAAATATTTTAGTATCGCTTAATTTGAGGAGACGCTATAGGTCGGGTAAGCCGGGTAGATTACTCCACCCAGCTCCCCTCGAAACAGTCACATAATGCCCACGATTCGCAAGAATCCGCCACGGTAAAATATCCATTTCATCCACTTTACGGTCAGCGCCTTAAAGTTGTAGGCCAAAGAACCCAAAATGACGAAACCTGCCTAATTATCGAACTAGCTGGTGGCGGCTGGAAACACGTGCCGATCTGGATGACGGAAGATGTCGCGGAGTGCGCGCCAATTGTCCTAATGCCAGTGCTTCCCGCCTACTCTCTTGTTCATCTTTCTGTGTTTCTCAGGGCTATGATTCTGTCCTTATCTGAACCTAAGTGCACGTCGGATAGAGGAGCTCTTAATGTCGATAGAAACGAATCCGCAACTTAGTTTACCGCTCAGGTCATCGAAACCAGACATATCGCTAGATGAAAAGGCTCAAGCTGAACTCATCAAAGAGCTTGCCAGCCTCATTTTTCTGTTTTGGGAAACCGCGAACAATACGGATAACGTATCGGAGGAAAAGATCAATGAGCGATAAAAATACACAGTACTTTTTTGGAAACGTTAACGCAGAGATTGAATGAGGTGCAATATGAAGCATGATCCTTTTCATTGCCCTTGCCAACGTTGCACGGTTTGATGGTAAACCCATAATGGCGTGCGAAATCGACATAACGCGGATTGAATACCGGCTCGCCCATCACCCGTTTAAGCACCGCCGACTTAAGGTTGTCGAGCATCACGTTTTCGCTCACCCCCTCAAACGCCTCGAAGGCATGTTGATGGCAGGCGAGAAAATGCTCCATGGTCTGCGACAGCGTGAACTCAACGTACATCATGCGGCTGTAGCAGAGCACCATGACAAAGAAGCTTAAGCGGCGGCGGGAGTTGCCGACGTTGACTGACCCGTACAGGCCCCAGTCGACCTGCGCGCATTCGCCGGGGGCGAACGACAAGGTCAAAAACGCCAGCGCGCGTCGGGGGCGGATCTTATGCACGTACTCTCGTAAGATCGTATAGCCGCCTTCATAGCCTTGCTCTTTCATCTGGTGAAATAGCTGCGCGGCGGTATAAGGATGGGCCTCCAGACGACGCACAATGGCGTCCTTATAGTCATCCAACTTACTGCGACGCTGAGGGGCGGCCTTGGGCTGGTAGCGTTCGACGTTCAGCCACTTCTCCACTGTACGCAGATCCAACTGCAAGGCGACGGCGATCTGTGAGGCCGAGAGTCGCTGGTGTTGGGCGTAGTGCTTAATCCGGAAGTAGGTCTCATAGTCGATCATGATCTTTTCTCCAACGCCTCTCTGAGCAGCGAACCGAGTGACTGCGGCCGCGCGGCGCGCGGCGGCGAGGACGATGGCGGTGAAGTCAACGCGTCCAGAGACAACACCTGGTAATACGGGTGGGCGAAGGCGATGAGTCCAGCGTGAATTAAGCAATGACGCGCCTGGCTTATTTGCGCCGGCCTCATCGATAGGTGATAACCGATGGCCCGCTCGGAGTAGTAGCTCAGCCCCTGGGCGTCGGCGACGGTGAGCAGAAACAGATACAGCGCCAACGCCTGCGGGTCACAGCAGCGTATGAGGCCTTCACGCACCTGGCGTTGATCGACCCAGCTGAACTGGCGGGGAATGCGCCGTCGGCGCTGAGGACAGGGAAGAGGTTTGTTTGGCATAGGCCTCGCCTCCTTACCGATACGATTGATTGAGGATGTCCTCACCCAACGTTAACAGATGACGAGCGGTGTTGAGGATGTCATCTTTTAACGGCGAGCGCGTTAAGATGTCTGTATTGTTATGAAAATCTACCGGTTGGCGCAATGAGCGATCTTGTAACGCCCCGCAGCGCTGGGGTCGGGGGCGTCGGCTGTTGTCGGGGTGGGCCTGCCGCCAGGCCTGTACCCGCCGCACATTTTCGGCGCCGCGAAAGTAATCGCGGTTCTCGGGTTTATTCAACCAACGCCGTTGGCTGGCGGCCTTGCTGGCGCGACGGCACGCGGGGGCCGAGCAGTAACGCTGGCGTTTGCGGTTACGTGGGTCAGGGCGAAATAACTTATGACAATGAAGGCACTTACGTCTTCTGCATTGGCTCATCGGTCCCATCCCTCTGGCGCGTTGACTAAGGAAAATAAAACGCGCCGGCGACCGAAGAATCAATCAGGCCACAACAAGAACAAGAGCAAGAAAAGGGAAGAAGATAAGAAGATTTTTTATCGAACTCAAGAGTCCCGAGTTAATCACGACGCAATTTGAAACAAATCCCGCCTATCAAGGTCTTGCCGTTGCGTTATGAATTTCGCGAGGTTGTTGATTTCGGAATTAACCAAGAGAAATTCAGGAAAGCGCTGTCTTAGAGCTGTCGCGACTACCAGCTCGGAGGGTGCAACACCAGGGCGAATCGTCCGGAGCCATGAACCAAACGCACACCACACCTGCTTTGGATGAGCCGTTGCCAGGTATTGTAGCAGGCCGTGAGAAATGGTGCCTGCTAAGACGAAGACAGGGTAAGCGTACATTTTTCTTTGAACAGCCTCTCGATAAGGCTCCGACTCTTTATGAAGATACTGGATGCCATTACGCCGACGCAACGGCTTCATTGCTTTCATCCAAAAATGATAGGAAAATGCGCCGACAACGCGAACGGCTTGTTTGAAGGTATGCTCAATCTTAAAGCGTAACCCATACAACCGTATAATCTCGCTTGCAGACAAAGCCGTGTCTGTCGACATGAGAATGCACTGACCTCGCGAGGGGTGAATAACTACTACAAATCGCACAATTTTCCCTACAGGTCGCCAGAGCAGATCGCGCGTTTGGCATTGCAGCACGACATTTTTTTCGCCATAAACGGTGCTCACGATTTCTTCAAATCGGTGTTTCTGATTGAATAACGATTTAATCCTGATCTTTTTGCCATAGATTTTGGGGCGACCACGCGTTTTGGGGCCCCGTTTAACGTGTGGGAGATAGGCCACGACATTTGACCTGGCGCGTGTCACCAAATGATTGTCGTTTTCCAACAGTCCACTGACGATTTTTTGGTTTGCATAGTAGGCGTCGGCGACCAAATAGTAGGGCAATGTGATGTTAATAACCCCAAGTAGCGCAATCATTTTGTCCAACAAGGTGCGCTGATCGCGATTTGTGGTCACAATACCCTCATGTATTCGTGCTGCAAGGGGAACGGCGAGTACGCTGTTTTCCGCCTGAGCAAGGATGGAGACGGCCTGGAAAGAATGGCCCATAATATATTCAGCTTTGGTGTTGGACTCCGATTCTTGATGTAGGAGCTTTACTGCAGGCATTTTTTTCCCTTGCTTAGGGACCTTTATGCCATCGCCGACGAGAACAAACCTGCCATTGACCTGCAGCAGACTTGGAAACAGCTTCACCACGACCTTAACCCAAAGCTGGTTCATCTCATCGAGCTTAATCCCTGTGCTGTGAAAGTTATCCAACAGATTATCGTAATAGCGGCTGTGTAGCCCGAGAGAACGAATCATGCTGGTTACGCCCAGCATGTCGGTTCGGGTTGTAAATCCGGCGATACATGTCGCAAACCACATAAATGTTCTTGTACGAGCGCATCCTGACCTAAGTAACACCACCGCTTCCCACCAATAGACCCATAGCTGCATCGAATCAATCCTTTTTGACATTAAACAATAGCATTTGTATGCTACCATTATGACAAAAAGACGACTCGTAACCATTGATAAAAGAATTGCACGAATTAAGGAAGAACTTGCCTTAATTGGTGATATGAGGCCTGGGTCACTCACCAAGCAGTATCGAGATCCAGAAAACCACACTGGCGCGTTCTATCAGATTAGCTATACTTACGAAATGAAAAGCCGAACGGAGTACATCCGTCGAGAGCACGTTAAAGATATTCGGTGCCAGATACAGAATTACAAGCGATACAAGAAGCTTACAGCAGAGTGGGTTGCACTCAGTATCGAGCGCTCAAAATTGGCTATGAAGTTGTACCGAGACGGGAGTTAAGAATTATCCAAGATTGTGAGTTTGCCCCCAGAATACTTAGCGAGAGAACTCGGGACTCTTGAGTATCGAACTTTTAGGAAGAAAAGACAAAAGAAAATGACATTTTCAAACCGCCACAATCGCTACAATTTCAGGTCGCCGCTGACATCTTGAAAACTTCGTTCAATATAATGGCGTTGGCCTTGCATATAGAGCAAACGCCGCGTGCTAGTTTTCGCCGGGGCATTGCTAATTCTGTACTTCATGTCGCCATCGGCGTCAAGACGGACTAATAAATGGCAACACAGCGCCTGCGCCGATTTTCCGTCCTAGATCCACACGCGTTTATGTAATGCTTCGACCTTCATCGGCCCCTGCGTGCCGTCTCGAAACGTGTGGCGTCGCCACGCTTTAGCCCCCTGTTCTTGTACCCATTGCCTGACCGCTGTCGGTTGCGCCCGGCTTCGATAGCGCGTCGGCCATCGGCCTCTGGCCGGCGTGGGTGGTAAACTCGGTTTGGGATCATCGAGATAGACGCAATGATCCTGGGGAACGTCCAGTAAAAACACTTCGCCAAGATCGTGCAACGCGTGCGGAAACCCCTTGTCCCGACCATATAAGCTATCCGCACCTATTCAGCCGTAACTTAAGCCGTTCTCTCTGGCACGTTTGATCAACTCCAGTGCAATATCCACCTTGCTTCGCAACGCTTGTTTGTTCTTTGGAACCCGCGCTTTCTCGCAACGCCCAGTACCCTCAATCCATTCCTGCGACAAATACAACTCCCCAGCGATGAGGCACACATCGTTGCCTTTGGCTAACGCCGCAAACACCCCAACTTGGCAACTGTCCACCTTACCTAACTGGCCGCACCACTGCCGCGCTACGCCTACCGACTGCTTCCCCGTTTTCACTACGCTCGTCTCATCGAGCAACAGCGCTGTACCCGGACCGCCCAGTAACGCGTTGGTGTCGTGCGCCACCTGATCCATGACCGCCCGGTAATCCCACGGCGAATCGGACAAAAATTGCTGCAGGGCTTGTTCGTCTGTGTGCGGAACCACCTCCGACATCCGCTGCGAGACACGGAGAGGCGAAGCCGAGGTCGAGTAGACCCTGGTAGCCACAGGAGTGAAGGGTGAACGGAAGTGAACAGAGAACGACTATCGTGGCGTAGCGCCATTGTGGGAGTCGTACGGAGTCGCACGGTGACGGAGTGCGATGGACGCAGGGCAGCCAGGGCAAAAGGAATCAGCTGCCGCGTTAGCGAGGGATTCTGGACCACGGACGGTCCAGAAGACTTACCGAGGTAGCTGCTCCCCGATTTTCCATATTCCGACGAGACGCTTGCAGAAGTCCTTTTAAGTATTCATAGGCGCGATGACATACGTTGCGCTTGTGGACTTGAAAATGTGTTTTGTAATCAACAACGAAGAACTCAACGCTTTTAACCAAGCCCCGTGTGAAGGGCTGGCCATCGTGACTCCTTTTAGTTGCTTTGGCATGTCGGAGTCGGTCTAATCATCTCCTTTCGCCGTTGTCTCCCGTTCATCACTTTCAAGTATACTTTCTAGCTGACTTTCGGTAAGTTAAAACTAACAAAGTAGAACTATGATGGAATAAACAATCCGTCAAGTTGCTCACGACGGAGACGGCCAATTCTCAGGAGCTTGTACGTTATATAGATAGTGAGAACGCTAAGCACAGTCGTTCAAGGAGATCGGCTTTAGCACGTCTCGCGACAAGGCGAAGGCCGCGGCAAGTAAATGTGGAGAGTTGCCGCTCGTCAATTTAGTCTGTGAACGACAGCCACCGTCTAGAACCGCTGTAGTA
>CALZJI010000046.1 GCA_945787615.1 uncultured Chromatiaceae bacterium
TCAATCGCAAAATCCTCGAATTAGCCGGGCTAGTCCTGCGGTTTCGCTCAATCGGATTGTCCAAATCTGACCCAAATCTGGGCGCGAAAAATACGAAGTTATTTTTTCGCGAGCCCTAAGGGGCGTGAGCTGGTAGCGGAAGCTTTGCCACGGAATAAGTATGCTGCCTACTAACTAACCGCGATGGATATGCGAACGACGCGAGTTATGAACAGTTTGGCGTTTTCTTCTGGATTCGCGCCTGGTCGTAGTGCGTCATCGCTTTCTCCATCCGCTCCTGGAGATCGCTAATACGGGTACTGTGCGAGGGGTGAGTCGACATGAATTCTGGCGGTTGACCACCGCCCCCTTTGCCCATATTCCGCCACAACTCGACGCTTTCTCGGGGATCAAATCCCGCCTTCGCCATGAGGTCTATACCAATTAGGTCCGCCTCGCTCTCTTGAAGTCGACTGTACGGAAGTAAGATCCCGAATTGCGCACCGGCACCGAGCAATCCCAGAAGCGTGCTTTTCTCAGGGCTTGGCTCGCCACTGATCGCCGCTACAACGTCTAATCCGGTTTTGGTCGCGAACTGAGTTGATACACGTTCGTTCCCATGCCTTGCCAACACATGAGCGACCTCGTGCCCCAGCACCGTTGCCAACTGATCTTGATTCACGGCAACCTTAAGAAGGCCGGTGTGCACGCCTATCTTACCCCCTGGTAGTGCAAATGCATTGGCGGTATCGTCTTTGAATACGTTTACTTCCCATATCGTGTTGGCATACGACCCCTCCAATTCATTAGTAATCGCGTTCGAGACACACCTCACATAGCTAATAACGTCTTCATCACCAGACAACGGTGAATTCTTCTTTAGTTCTTCATAAGCACTCAAACCCATTTTCGCCATCTCCGACTCGGGAAATAGATTGAGTTGCTTGCGTCCCATTGGTGTCGTTACACAAGCCGCTACATGCGCCAAAATCAGTATAATTGTTAGCAATCGCATAATGTCAGTATCACAGGCAAATCAGTTATGATAAATGGTTATCAACCCTTTGCGCAACGCTTAGCGCTGCAGCCCAAACGCTCACGTTGAGTTGTGGTTCGGATGGAGATCTCTAACGCGACGATTCCAGCGCGACAAGCGTAATGTCATCGCGTAGAGGACGGTAACCTCGATCTAGCCGCGTCAAGAGGGTATCAATACGACGCTGAAGCGGTAACGACTCGTATTCACGAACGAGCTGTTGAAATCCGGCTTCTCCGAGCATTCGCCCATTGCCCATGATGGCCTCTGTTACCCCGTCGGTGAATAAATATAGCGTACGCGCGGTTAACGAAAACTCCGATTCAAGCAACGGGTTAACAACGCGTTCCGAAGGACGACTGCATGGACGACGCACAAGGACGTGCTAGTGGCACGAGAGGGCAGGAGCCCGAAGTGACCGCGGGAGATAGAGTAACGCGGGACGCAGTTACCGAAGAAGATCGTTTTCGGAATCAAGGATCAAGCGCGATCAGGTGGATCCTTTGAGAAATGCGGGCTAGCGCTGGACTTTGCTGGATCTACGCGAGCTTCTCTTCAACACCGGCACGAAGTGTTGTTTCCATTACGCCGAGCATGGGGGTAAATGCAGTGAGCAGGAAACTCCGTTGGAATTCGCTTGTCTCTATTGGAAACAGATACCGTCAGGGACCAATTACCGCATGAGGCACTACCGCTGTTCCCATTGTGGACACATTCATCATTCAAAAGCTAAATTCTCGTTCTGGTTGCCAGTTGCCCTGGTATTATGGTTGATTCCGCTGGGATTTCTTCTTCAGGGTTACTGGCCTTTTGGTATCGTGGCGGTAGCGCTTTTCACGGTTTGGGCCATGTTACCCCGTGAAATTAACTGCACTTCCTGCGGTGAGCCGCTACATGAAAAAGACCGATTTGAGTCTACACACGGTTGAAAACGTAAGGCTGGCGCCGAACGTATTTCACATTTTTAGGTGGCGAGGCGTCCGCCTGGCTAAGCTTCCGCGTCCTAGATTACCGTTTCCGACGTAATTCTACCTCCTGCGGTCGCTTCGGGCTCCTGCCCACTCGTGACACTAGCACATCCATATGCGTCGGTCTCTTCGGGCTCCTGCCCTCTCGAGACACTAGCACATCCGTGTGCGTCGGTCTCTTCGGGCTCCTGCCCTCTCGAGACACTAGCACATCCATGTGCGTCGTCCCTGTAGGAGTACTCTCGCTCCTCGCCTACAAACGGCGTAAACATCGCAACCAGGAGATACAGATCGACGCCCGAAATCTGAAGAAATCTTGGCGCGAGCCCATAATTTGCGGTATTCACCTAAAAGACGGACCATGCGGCCTTGTCGCGATACACGAGGTGCACTTGATCCAAGACCGTGAAGCGGTAGCGAAGGGAATTGCTTCGATTCCCCCCTTTATCCGTAATAAAAACCTCAAACGTATGACGCATACTTACCGCGCTTCGAGGAACGATGCTAGTACCGGTGTAAACGTCGTCCCCCGCCGCGCTGTCCGCACCCTTTCCCTCGTCGTTTAACGGGATTGTTATTAACTCCCGTTTCTGTCTTATTTGGTACAGTGCATTACCGACGTCCGCAGGACCTTGCGGATCCATTATTTTTAAAGATATGGCATATTCGGTCCCCGCGGGACCGAATTGAGGAAATACTCGCAACTGAGAGATAACGGGCGAGTCGTTAGCAGGTTCTCGCGGCGTTGGTTCTTCAGCAACGGAAAGGGCCCCACATCCAATCGCGATGAGGACATACGCGGTTTCCTGGAACATTCTCATAGCGGCGCTCTCCTGCTACAGGATAACTAGATGTTAGTGCCATCCCACGTTAAAACGCAATGGCGTCCACGGCTCACCGAACACGGTTGACACTCGATCTCTCGGAAAAACCTATCCGTGATAGGTATATTTTCACCGTACACTTTCCTTGCCTACGAGATTTGCAGTATTTCACCCTAAAAAAAAAGTAGCCCCTCAGCAGTCAGCTTACACAAATCTACGGGGATTGGACGGGTCGTGCCGGATACCGAGAGCCGAAAGCTTATCGCTGGCTTCTTCCAGGTTCACAAGCACGTCGGCTATAACGTGGTTTCCAAAAGCGAATGGTAATATCGTCGTTCGGTGGCCAAGAGCGAGGAAACGTCAGTGACTTGCGAGACCAAATAAGAAAATCCCCTTAAGTTACCAGTGGGTACTCGCCATTATCGCTAAATCAGATTAATATATACCGACTTCTTACGGCGCGCCTTGGATCACGCCCGTGGAGACTAATCGGTATTGGAAAACCACTACTTTCGTGCTGCCAAATATCCCCTACCTAGGGTGCGGCCATCATGAAACCCAATATCGGAGCAGTCGGGTAGGCTCGCGGCGAAGCCAAGTGTTAGAGTTTTAGCCAACTCCAAAAGCGTAAAGAACGATTAGAGTGGCGGTGGAGAGAGTTTATGACCTATGTTGTTACGGAAAATTGTATAAAATGTAAATACACGGACTGTGTTGACGTATGTCCGGTGGATTGCTTTCATGAAGGCCCGAATTTCCTTGTCATTGATCCGGAAGAATGCATCGATTGCACTCTCTGCGAACCCGAATGCCCGGCCGAAGCGATCTTTGCCGAAGATGATCTCCCCGATGACCAACAGCAATTCCTTGAACTCAACGCCGATTTAGCGAAGGAATGGCCTGTGATCACGGAAGTACATTCGCCACCGGAAGACGCTGATGAATGGAACGGTAAACCGGATAAAATTAAGCACTTAGAGCGTTAATTTCCGAAAACCGCCTGTCCGATGCATCGCGGAGCTTTGTAGACCGTATTTTCCGTCGGAACTCGCGAAGCGCGCGCGGGAAATTTCAACCTACGTCCTTGTAGTGTGCCGACGTGACCCGTATCGCGTTGGCAAATTCGTAAAGAGGACAAGGCTGACCATCCCGCATTACGAGATAATCCGTGGGGTGACGCCTAGTAGTAATCTAGTAGTAATTGGGTATTGACGATCGGCAGCCCGCACACCACTTAGCTTACCAGCTAGGCTTTTTTGCGTATACACCCGCGCAACGTCGTCGACGACTAAGTTTAACCATAAAACAAAACTATAGGTCGAGCGTAAGGCATTGAAGGAATTAACCAACAACGTGTCGACGGCCCGAACATTTGCACGACGCAGGCGAATTGCGGTGTATAAAGCGTCATGCAACACGCTTCGTTGCCGCACTTCGGTGCCCCTATTGTCTACTGGCGGGAACTGGAACTCCGGGGTCTGCCGGAGAATACGCGCGAGGAACGTTCCCAAGGTAAAAAAGAGTCGAAGAAACGCGGGAAAGTGTTGATTTGGTGAGACGGAAAGGTGACCGCACTTCGCATTTTTTATTACACTAGGCGACAATAGAAAGAAGAACGGCAACGAAGTGCCACCTTAAACGAAGTCACATCCAAACTGTCAAAGTTAAATATGAGTTTATCTACCCCTAAAACGAAAGTCATCGCGACACCCAAAAAATCCGGTGGGCTTCAACGCCAAACCAAGACGAGGGACGCACTTCTAAAGGGGGTTCTTCGCGCCTCATTTGACGGAATTATCACGTTATCGAAAGGGGGTGTCATCGAATCATTGAATCCTGCTGCCGTGAAGATGTTCGGTTACCAAGAGGACGAGCTACTAGGTAAGAGAATTACTGATCTGCTCCCACCTGACGAGGAACAGGAAGCTTTCGCATTAAGCACTCGACCCAACGGCTTCGGTAATGTTCGGGAAATGGTCGGTGTGCGTAAAGATGCCATTAGTTTTCCCCTAGAATTGACCTTTACCGAAATCGGTATGAACAGACAACAACTTAGCGTTGTCATCTTGCGCGACATTACCGAAAAAAAGAAAACGAACAGTGTCTATCTTCAGAAGGCATCGGAGCTACAGGCCGTGTTCGAGGTCCTCCCCGATTGCTTCCTACGTCTAACGCCTGAGGGTGTCATACTTGATTATCACGCCAATAATGTCGCTCGGTTCAACACAAAGACGCCAAAAAGTCTCATCGGAAACCGCTTACCCAACATTTTTCCAACAAACGTCGGAGCGCAGTTCGAAAAAGCGATTACCGAGGTTAAAAAAACGAGCAGGCAAGTAGACTTCGAATACGATCTTTCCACCAACAGCGGCCAGCAATTTTTCAAGGCTTATATTAAACTCTCTTTAAAACAACAAGTTATCGTAATTATTCGAGATATTACCGAGCGCAAGAACCAAAAGGATTTGCTGGAGCAGTACAACGGGTTGGGCGAGATACTCCCTGTTGGTATTTTCCGCTCCAACGGCTGCGGTGAATTAGTTTACGTCAACGGACGTTGGCGAGAGATTGCAAACCTGAACGTCAATCAAGTGACCTATGCCGATTGGGAAGGCGCGATCTTTCGGGAGGACCGCGCGCGAGTTGCCAAACAATGGAATAAGTGCGTTACGATGAAACACCCTTTCAAGTCCGAATTTCGCTTCCGACATAAGGACGGTCACGTCGTGTGGGCCTACTGCCAAGCGGTCGTGGAGCATAACACTGCCGGCGATTTTATAGGTCACCTGGGTACCGTTACTGAAATTACCGACCGGATAAAGGCCGACGAGCGGCTCCAAAAAGCGCATAGGGAATTAGAGGTGCGTGTAGAGGAACGCACCGCTGACCTGCGCGCCAAAAATCGTTGGCTTCAGCAGGTAGCCACGGAACGGGAACGAGCAGAAAAAGCGCTTCGCGAGGAGAGGAACTTCATTTCAGCAGTTCTCGAAACGGCAGGTGCGCTGGTGGTCGTACGCAATCGTGAGGGCCGCATCATTCAATTTAACCGTAGCTGTCAGGATAGAACCGGCTATTCGCTGAGTGACGTCAAAGGTAACTTCGTCTGGGACTTATTCCTCCCGGAGGACGAAATTGCAGAAGCAAAAAATACGTTCGGCGAATTAGCGGAAGGGAAACAACATGCCGAACACGAAGGGCACTGGATTACGCGCGCTGGAGACCAACGGCTCATCTCGTGGTCGAGCACAACGATCAGCGATGCCGAACAACATGTGACGCACGTGATATGCACCGGCATCGATATCACCGAACAACGCTTAGCGGAGGAAGAACTCCGTCAACATCAGGCCGATCTCGTCCACGTATCCCGGCTGTGTACGATGGGTGAAATGGCAGCAGGACTCGCTCACGAGCTAAACCAGCCGCTAGCGGCCATTGTGAGCTACACACAGGGTTGCGTCAGGCGAATTGCCAATGGTAACCATAAGCCACACGAACTGCTCAATGCCATGAAACAAGTCACGGGTCAAGCGCAACGCGCAGGTGAAATAATTCGCCATTTAAGAAACTTCACGAGCAATAGCGAGTTACAACGTACAAGCGCCAACCTCAACGCGATGGTGAGGGAAGTACTGAATATGGCGAAAGTCGACATACGAAACCAAGGCGTTACAGTCCGTCTTAGGCTCGCAGACCCCCTCCCGTCAGTGAGCGTGGAGACGATACAAATCGAGCAAGTTCTGTTAAACCTTATCCGCAACGGTATGGAAGCCATGACGAATACAGGAAAAGACGCTAGGGAGTTAATCGTTCGCACATTCGTGAATGATGAAGAAAAAGTTCACATCTCCATCAGTGATGCAGGGGAAGGTTTACCCAAGAACCTCGATCCAAACAAAGTATTCGACGCCTTTTTTACGACAAAAAGCAATGGAATGGGAATGGGCCTTGCAATCAGCCGGTCAATCATCGAATCTCATGACGGACGACTTTGGGCAACCCGAAATCCCGACCGGGGTACGACGTTCCATTTTACGCTGCCCGCCCTAACTTAGTTTATCCACCTCAACGCACATCGGAGTTCGCTACTGCTGAGGCGAGCTATTGATTCAGTTGACATACCGCTACACACTTTGCAAAGTCAAAGTGGCTTGCACTAAGGGCTCGCGAAAAAATAACTTACGATTTTAGCATCCCGTCTTAGGGCCATCTTTAAGCAATCCTCAATCGCAAAAACCTCGAATTTGCGGGGCTAGTCCTGCGGTTTTGCTCAATTGGATTGCCCAAATCTGACCCAAATCTGGGCGCGAAAAATACGAAGTTATTGTTTCGCTGGCCCTAAATCCATTCATTCTCGCAAAGCGACTAAGGGAACCTTACAGAGCCAAAGCCGTCTATTAATTAACGGCTAGCGTAACAGCAATATCTTGACGTCATGGATTTGACACCGCATCGCGCACTTTATAAGTTGCACTGGGCGCCGGTATCTACTTGTACTCGTCTGGTTGACCTTCGTACACGCCCTTTCGAATCTTTGTTTTCGCCGAAGAAATCGCGCGATTTCGTCACTGTTGCGGCTATAGCGAACCTTTACTTTGTTTCGAAAACGTTTTTTACTAAACGAATACGAGTTTCGTTTCGCGCTGCTGCCCCTAAACAAATCGCCAACGAGCCGATATTATATTTGGGTGCAATGTCTAACCATAGGCAAATCCAGAGGTCGTCGCGGAATCGCTTCTGGCCTGTTTTTTGCAGCCAAAACTTTTAGGGACCGCGAGCATGTCCGTCGCCGACTAGGATTAGAAGAGTGTTGCCTCTTCGATCGGAAGGCGGGCAAAAAAGGTAGGCACATGTGCACAAAGAGGTAATCGCCATGAATATTTTCAGCCACTACCAGACCCGCTTCGACGATGGGAAGGAAGAGGAGTACACCCTCCACGAGTTCTTGGAGATCTGCAGAAACGACAACACCGCCTACGCGACCGCTGCTGAGCGGTTGTTAACGGCGATTGGTGAGCCAGAAACAATCGATACTCGCCACAACCCGCGTTTGAGCCGGATTTTTTCCAATAAAGTGATTCGAATTTACCCCGCTTTTAAAGAGTTCTATGGCATGGAAGATGTCATAGAAAACATCGTGTCCTATTTCAGGCACGCGGCGCAGGGTTTGGAGGAGAAAAAACAGATCCTTTATTTGCTGGGCCCAGTCGGCGGCGGTAAGTCTTCTTTAGCGGAGAAACTGAAATCCCTAATGGAACACGTTCCTTTTTACGCCATCAAGGGTTCTCCGGTGAATGAATCCCCTCTGGGTCTTTTCTCCGCGGAGGAAGATGGCCCAATCCTTGAAGAGGATTATGGGATACCGCGACGCTATCTCAGCAATATCATGTCGCCGTGGGCCGTAAAGCGGTTACACGAGTTCAACGGCGACATTACTAAGTTTAAGGTGGTCAAGAAACTGCCATCCGCGCTTCAACAGATTGGCGTAGCAAAAACCGAGCCCGGCGACGAGAACAACCAAGACATCTCCTCATTGGTGGGAAAAGTCGACATTCGCAAACTCGAGGAATTCAGCCAGGACGATCCCGACGCTTACAGTTACTCGGGCGGGCTATGTCTGGCGAACCAAGGGCTTTTGGAATTCGTAGAAATGTTCAAAGCCCCCATTAAAGTGTTGCATCCTTTGTTAACCGCTACGCAAGAGGGTAATTACAAAGGTACGGAAGGATTGGGCGCTATCCCCTATGACGGCATTGTATTAGCCCACTCCAACGAATCCGAATGGCAAGCCTTTAAAAACAACAGGAACAATGAAGCGTTCCTTGACCGTATCTATATAGTAAAAGTACCGTACTGCCTGCGCGTCTCCGAGGAAGTGAAGATTTATGAAAAACTACTGCGTAACAGCTCCCTTTCGGAATCACCTTGTGCTCCGGATACGCTCAAAATGATGGCACAGTTTGGCGTGTTATCACGCGTCAAGGAGCCGGAGAACTCAAGCATTTTCTCCAAGATGCGTATTTACGACGGTGAAAATCTAAAAGATACCGATCCTAAAGCCAAGTCATACCAGGAATATAGAGATTACGCCGGTGTGGACGAAGGAATGGCTGGTCTATCGACTCGCTTTGCCTTCAAAATCCTGTCAAAAGTCTTTAACTTCGACCACAGTGAAGTTGCGGCAAATCCCGTGCATTTACTTTATGTCTTGGAACAACAGATCGAACAGGAACAGTTTCCACCGGAGCTAGAAGAGAAATATCTCTCATATATCAAAGGCTATCTAACGCCCCGGTACGTTGAATTTATCGGTAAAGAAATACAGACAGCGTATCTTGAGTCATACTCGGAGTACGGCCAAAACATCTTTGATCGCTATGTCTCGTATGCGGACTACTGGATCCAAGATCAAGAATTCCGTGACCCGGATACCGGCGAGTTTTTTGATCGTTCAGCGTTGAACGAGGAGTTAGAAAAGATTGAAAAACCTGCGGGGATCAGTAATCCCAAAGACTTTCGCAACGAGATCGTAAACTTCGTGTTGCGGGCGCGGGCCAACAACAATGGTAAGAATCCCACCTGGACCAGCTACGAAAAACTACGCACAGTGATCGAGAAGAAAATGTTCTCCAATACCGAAGAGATACTGCCGGTCATTTCTTTTAACACCAAAGCTTCCGGCGATGACCAAAGAAAACATGAAGATTTTGTTAAGCGGATGATGGAAAAAGGATACACTCGCAAACAAGTTCGGCTACTGTCGGAATGGTATCTGCGCGTACGCAAGTCGTCATAGACGAAGGAGTTCGTTTTGACTCAAGTCATCGATAGACGCCTAAACGGCAAGAATAAAAGCGCTGTTAATCGGCAGCGCTTTATTCGCCGATTTAAAAGTCAGATCCGGCGCGCCGTATCCGACGCGATAGCGGGGCGTAGTATCACCGACGTAGAACAAGGGGAGAACGTCCGCATCCCCTCGAAGGATATATCGGAACCGGTAATTCACCACGGACCTGGTGGAAAACGCGACATGATCCACCCTGGCAATAAGGAATTCGTTAAGGGAGATCGCGTACCGCGCCCGGGCGGACAAGGCAAAGGCAGGGGCTCTAAAGCGAGCAATAGCGGTGAAGGCGAAGACGACTTCACCTTCGAGCTTTCTCGCGACGAGTTCCTTGAATTCTTCTTCGAAGACCTTGAGCTTCCGGACTTAGTCAAGACTAAGCTTGCTAAGCTGGAAAGCCAAAAAACCGTGCGCGCCGGCTATACCACTGCTGGTATTCCCACCAACATCAATGTAATCCGTTCGCTGAAAGGCGCATTGAGCCGTCGTATTGCACTGCAGTCGCCTTACAAGAAACAACTTCAGGACAAGGAGCGGGAGCTCGAGGATGCCCTGAAACTGCACGGTGAATACGAGCCCTTCGTTGTAGAACTTAAGAACGAAATCAAATTTTTAAGGAAAAAAATCAAGGCTGTCCCTTTCATTGACGAATTCGACCTACGCTACAACAACCGCGTTAAACGACAAGTACCGACGACCCAAGCGGTGATGTTTTGCCTTATGGATGTCTCGGGCTCGATGGACCAGGAGAAAAAAGATATCTCCAAGCGCTTTTTTATGTTGTTGTATCTATTCTTGACGCGAAATTATGAAAAGATAGACCTAGTCTTTATTCGACACCACACTATCGCATTGGAAGTCGACGAAGAGGACTTCTTCTATTCACGAGAAACCGGAGGCACCGTTGTCTCAAGCGCGCTGGAACTAATGCACCAGATCATCGAAGAACGATACCCCTCTTCTGATTGGAACATCTACGCGGCACAAGCATCCGACGGCGACAACTGGAATGATGATTCGCCGTTATGCCGTGACCTGCTAAGGGATTCCGTTATGCCATTGGTCCAATATTACGCTTATATCGAAATCACAACGGACGTTCACCAAAACCTCTGGCATGAATACCTGAACGTAAAGAAAAAATATCCAAATTTCGCGATGCAACGCATTGAAGGCGTACAAGACATTTATCCGGTATTCAGGAAACTTTTCAAAAAGCAAGCGGCATGAAGAAGCGCGAACCTATATCTACTGGGTCGGAATGGACATTTGACCTCATAAATCGTTACGACCAGGAAATTGCGCGCATAGCCGCTAGCTACAACCTGGAAACCTATCCGAATCAAATTGAGGTAATCTCCGCCGAACAAATGATGGATGCGTATTCATCTGTCGGCATGCCGGTTGGATACCATCACTGGTCGTTTGGGAAACAGTTCTTAGAAACAGATAAGAACTATCGTCGCGGTCGTATGGGATTGGCCTACGAAATCGTAATCAATTCCAATCCATGCATCGCTTATCTGATGGAAGAAAACACGATGGCCATGCAGGCGCTAGTCATCGCACATGCCGCTTACGGGCATAATTCCTTTTTTAAATGTAACTACCTTTTCCGCACGTGGACGAACGCTGACGCGATCATTGACTATCTCCTATTTGCCAAAAACTATGTCACACATTGTGAGCAGCGTTACGGTGAAGAACAAGTCGAGCTCGTCCTTGACTCCTGCCATGCATTAATGAACTACGGAGTCGACCGATATAAACGCCCCTATCGCTTATCTTTGGCTAAGGAAGAAGCGCGACAAAAGGAACGGGAAGAATATTTACAACTGCAGGTTAATGAGTTGTGGCGAAAAACCATTCCCCTCGCTTCGAGAGGTGCGGTGGAGGACGCCGAACAGCGGTTTCCCTCCGAACCCCAAGAAAACCTGCTCTATTTCATAGAGAAGAACGCGCCCTTACTTGAACCGTGGCAACGGGAACTCGTACGCATCGTTAGAAAGATCGCACAATATTTCTATCCCCAACGGCAAACCCAAGTGATGAACGAAGGTTGGGCCACCTTCTGGCATTATACGATTCTTAACCGTCTTTACGATGAAGGATTGGTCACCGACGGTTTTATAATGGAGTTTCTCCAATCCCACACTAATGTCGTCTACCAACCCAGTTTCGATCATCCGGGTTACAGTGGCATTAACCCTTACGCGCTGGGTTTTACCATGATGAGCGATATTCGACGAATTTGCGAGAATCCGACGGAAGAAGATAAACGTTGGTTTCCAGATCTTGCCAACACGGATTGGGTGAAGTCACTCGATTTTGCTATGCGTAATTTCAAGGACGAAAGCTTCATCGCGCAATACCTTTCCCCAAAAGTCATCCGCGATCTAAAACTGTTTGCCGTACTCGATGACGATTCGCGTAAGGACCTTGAAATTACCGCCATACACGACGACCAAGGTTACCAGTCCGTCCGCCAAATGTTATCGGATCAATACAACCTCGGTAACCGCGAACCCAACATACAGGTTTATAACGTTAATCGCCGCGGAGATCGCTCCTTGACCCTCCGCCATTACCAGCATAACCGACGGCCGCTGGGCGATTCAACCGACGAGATACTAAGACATCTAGCGCGGCTTTGGGGATTTACCGTGCGGATGGAAACCGAACACGAAGACGGTAGCGTAGAAACAACTCATGAACTTGTTGTGGGGGAATTGTAATGTTGCGCGTCGCCTCCCAGCCCCGCAACTAACAGCTTATGCCCGTCTTTTTGTTCTCGACAACCCATGTTGTCCAGTTTGGATGCCGCGTTTCCCTGCTACATCATAGAAGGCATTCATATACCCTTGAAGGATAGGTTTTCCCCGCGAATAACCCCCTCTAGCTAATGAATCGATACGCGTTGCGAATTGTATTCGCAGGAAAACGGAATAGTGACGAAATCGCCGCGATCTGGTATCTTACCAGCCGTCTTCCCGCCGTCTCCATGGTATAACTGAACGCTCGCGTCAACAAGGAATTCAACTATGAAAGTCACCATCTACGGTTCCGGCTACGTAGGGCTCGTTACAGGAACGTGCTTAGCAGAAGTGGGTAACGATGTCTTATGCGTTGACATCGATGCCAACAAGATCGCCATGCTCAAGGACGGTAAAATTCCTATCTACGAGCCGGGATTGGAACCGATGGTGCATAGCAACACGGCAACCGGCCGGCTTTCTTTCACCACGGACGTAGTAGAAGGCGTGGCGCACGGCCTCTTCCAGTTCATTGCCGTAGGTACCCCGCCGGACGAAGACGGTTCCGCCGACTTACAGTACGTACTCGCTGTGGCGAAGAGTATCGGTGAGCACATGGACGATTACCGTATCCTGGTGGACAAGTCCACCGTTCCCGTTGGCACGGCTGATAAAGTCCGCGCTAAAGTTAAGGAGACTCTGGACGGAAGAGGTAAGAACATCGAATTCGATGTCGTGTCCAATCCGGAATTCCTGAAAGAGGGCGCAGCCATCGACGACTTTATGAAACCGGATCGCATTGTCATCGGGACGGATAATCCACGGACCACCGAACTGCTGCGTATTTTGTATGCACCGTTCAATCGAAGCCACGAACGTATCGTGGCCATGGATATTCGCTCGGCCGAATTGACCAAATACGCTGCTAACGCAATGCTGGCGACGAAGATCAGTTTCATGAATGAGTTGGCCAATATGGCGGAACGCTTAGGCGCCGATATTGAGAGTGTGCGTGTCGGGATTGGTTCGGACCCGCGTATTGGCTACCATTTCATCTATCCAGGTTGCGGCTACGGTGGCTCTTGCTTCCCAAAAGATGTCCAGGCGTTGGAACGCACAGCCAAAGAGATCGGCTACCACGCGCACCTTCTTCAAGCGGTGGAAGCGGTTAACACTAAGCAAAAGCAACGAATCGTTGAAAAGATCGAAAACCATTTTAACGGTGATTTAACGGGCAAAACCTTCGCCCTTTGGGGGCTGTCGTTTAAGCCTAATACTGACGACATGCGCGAAGCACCAAGCCGTGTGCTCATGGAGGCGTTGTGGGAAAAAGGTGCAAAAGTGCAGGCATTCGACCCTGAGGCCAGGGAAGAAACGCGCCGCCTATACGGCGATCGCAACGACCTCACGTTGGCCGACTCCGCAACGGACGCGCTGGAGGGTGCCGACGCGCTGGTAATTATGACCGAATGGAGCGTTTTCCGAAGCCCAGACTTCGATACGGTCATGACAAAACTCACCCATCCGGTGATTTTCGATGGCCGAAATGTTTACGACCCTCGTCACTTGAAACGACTGGGCTTCACCTACTATGGAATTGGCCGCAACGCGTAGTCGCAGGCTTTTTTTGGCTCGTTTGATGAGTTGGCGGTTGCTCGAATGACACTGTTGTGGGTCTGACCTGACCGAATCCGATCGTTGCTCTGCGTGTTCGCCGGTAACACCCGCCGCCAAAGCCACTCTCGTGCGATATGTAAGAATTTTTTTAGAAGATCGCCCTAAGGGCCGCGGAAACAAATAATCATCCAATTTTGCTTGTCATTTGGCCCAGCTTCTGTGTTGCGACAAGGGTTACATAAAGCGATTATGCGCCCCTTGCCGCGCCTTGAATCTGAGCCAAAA
>CALZJI010000047.1 GCA_945787615.1 uncultured Chromatiaceae bacterium
CTTTTTGCTCTTCTGATCCATCTTTTCTTGAAGTGGCGCGGCCAGTTGGATCTTTTCTTATTGCTGGTTGCCGTGTTGTTCACCACTGTTTGGGCTACGGTATCGGCTTTACTGTGGCCCGCGAACTATATTTCTTCCCCAATTTTAAACCTCATCGAGCTACTACGGTGTTGCGCATGGTTGATGTTTCTGTTCCATATCCTCAGCGCGACACTTGGAGGATACCGGAAAACGTTAAACCTCACGAGAGGAATCATAGCGTTAGCGCTTAGCGGGCTAGTGTTGTCGCTATTGACGGCGCCGTCCCTATCAGCCGTTTCCAATCCATACGAGGCGTGGGGTCTTGTGCAGTTACGCGCCGCCGCGCTCATGATTCTGAGCCTAACGGGCTTGCGTTTCCTGTATTTGGTCATGCGCTTTAAGCCACGCCGGCTTCAACCGGTTTTCGGTTACGTTTACGCAAGTGTGGGCTTGGTTTTTATCTACGACACAGTTGTTTTCGCAACATCAATGTTTACGCCGACCGATGATGCGCATTTCGCGTTACGAGGTCTTGTTGCGACAGCCACGGCATTAGCGTTGATAGTCGGGTCAAGAAAAGGAGCCTGGTCAAGAAAGAATGTGTCTGTCTCGCATTCAACGGCGTTCCACTTTGTGTTATTTCTCGTCGTTATTGTCTATCTTAGCGCCGTCGCAGGCTTAACCTGGGTCGTGCGGTCCCACAACGGGGACTGGGCCGCATTAGCGCAAGTCATCATCATCTTCGGAGCGATTGTTGTGTTCTCGACGTTTTTATCATCGGAGCGATACCGAACACAGTTTAAAGTCTTATTAAATAAGCATTTTTTCAATTACAAATACGACTACCGCGAGGAATGGTTGCGCTTTATTCGCACATTATCGCGAGGCGGACCCGGTGCTCACCTACTCGAAACCGTAATCCAGGCGCTGGCTCAAATCGTGGGCTCGCGCGGCGGTCTGCTATGGCTTCGCTCAGACAACGGAACCTATGAGCTCGTTTCGCATAGCGACATAGACCACGCCACGACGGAGCCGGAACCGCCGGACAGTTCACTCGTACAGTTTCTCACAACATGGCAGTGGATCATCAACTTAGACGAATACCACCATGAACCTGAGCTCTATGAGACGTTGCAGCTACCGACGTGGTTAATGTCCACCAAAACCGCGTGGCTTGTCGTTCCGTTAATGCAGGATGTGGAACTACTGGGCTTTGTGGTTATTGCGCGGCCTGTTGCTCGCCACAAAATCAATTGGGAGGATCATGATCTATTGAAAACCGCCGGCAGGCAAGCCGCAACGCATTTGGCGCAACTCATGGCCGTCCAAGCGTTAGTGGAAGCGCGGGAATTCCAAGCGTTCAGTAAATTGTCCGCGTTTGTGATACACGATCTGAAGAATCTCGTCGCTCAGCTCTCCCTGGTGGTAAAAAACGCCGCCAAGCATAAGCACAATCCCGCGTTTATGGAAGACGCCATCGGCACCGTGGAAAATTCCGTTGAAAAAATGAATCGGCTGTTGGCACAGCTACGTAAAGGACACGGACAAAAGGGGCAAGCATCGGAACTCAACGTCAGGCAAGTTCTACTCGAAGTCATCGCGGACAGATCAACCCAAGAGCCCCGCCCCAGCTTCAACTACCAGGGCGAAGAATTACTGATTTCCGCATTCCGAGACCGGTTTTTCGCTGTGCTCGAACACCTCATTCAAAATGCCCAGGAAGCCACGCCGACAGATGGCTGGGTTAAGATCGACCTGTCTCGTAAAGACGATCTCGCCGTTATTGAGGTTACGGACAACGGTTGCGGGATGGATTCCGCGTTTATCCGGCATCGGCTATTTCGGCCCTTTGACTCAACCAAAGGGCAAGGGGGAATGGGCATCGGTGCTTATGAGAGCCGCGAATATATCCGTGAAATTAAAGGCGATATTCAGGTGGCCAGCCAACCGGGGCACGGCTCTACATTCCGCGTAACCATTCCGCTCGCCGGAAGCCGCCATTAAGCATAATGCGCTATCCCGGCGGCAGCGCACTCTAGTATCAGAAACTCACGCCGATACAGGAAACGTTGGCGAACGCTAGAGGTGAGAAATTGAGCGAAAATAAACGGACATTACTCATTGTCGAAGACGACCCAGGGCTCCAAAACCAGTTAAAATGGAGCTTCGAAGACTTCGAAGTCGTCGTTGCAGGAAACCGCGAAGACGCATTGGTCCATTTGAGACGTCACGAGCCCCCCGTTATCACGCTAGACTTGGGCCTGCCCCCGGACGCGGACGGCGCCAAAGAGGGTTTAGCGACGTTGGAGCAAGTCCTTGAGCTTGCTCCCGATACCAAAATTATCGTTGTAACGGGCAATGAAGATCGAAACAACGCAGTAAACGCTATTGGCATGGGCGCCTATGATTTCTATCAAAAACCCATTGACCCGGAGATTCTCGGATTAATCGTCGACCGCGCCTACCACGTTTACGCGCTCGAACAAGAGAACCGCAAGTTACTGCGCCAACACGGCGAATCGCCACTTCAAGGCATTGTCGCGAGCAGCCCCCAGATGCTTAAGGTCTGCCGAACCATAGAAAAGGTCGCGCCCACGGATGTAACGACATTGTTGCTTGGGGAGAGCGGGACCGGCAAAGAGATCCTCGCCAGGGCATTGCACGATTTGAGCGCTCGATCAACAAAACGTTTTGTCGCAATCAATTGCGCCGCCATACCGGAGAACCTGCTAGAAAGTGAGCTGTTCGGCTACGAGAAAGGGGCATTCTCCGGAGCAACCAAGCAAACCATAGGTAAAATTGAATGCGCCGACGGCGGTACGCTGTTCTTGGACGAACTCGGCGACCTCCCCATGTCCTTACAGGCTAAGTTGCTCCGCTTTCTTCAAGAACGGGTCATTGAGCGCGTAGGGGGTCGTAAAGAAATTCCCGTCGATGTGCGTGTCGTTTGTGCAACCCACCAAGATTTGCCTAACCTCATCCAAGATGGCGCCTTCCGTGAGGACCTCTACTATCGAGTGAGCGAAATCACCGTCCGCATTCCAGGGTTAAGAGAGCGAGAAGGCGACGTCGCGCTAATCGCCCGAAGCTTATTAACGAAATACCTAAGCGAGCAAAACGGTAAGAAGAAATTAAGGGGATTCAGTCAAGACGCCATTACCGCTATGGAGTCTTACCCGTGGCCTGGAAACGTCCGCGAACTGGAAAACCGAATTAAGCGCGCAGCGATCATGGCGGAGTCCAATCTGATTACGCCAGAAGACCTCGAACTCGCCGAGAGCCAGCAAAAACCGCTGGCGTTAAACCTGAGAAAGGTGCGCGATGAAGCAGAACTCAACGCTGTTCTGCGTGCCTTGAATCTATACGATGGTAACGTCTCTAAAGCAGCGGAACTACTCGGGGTGAGCCGTCCCACCCTCTACGACCTAATGAATAAACACGAAATCAAATGACGTTTGTGAAATGAGAAGGCGCTGCTCTACGATGGCGCCTGCGCTCATTCGGAGTAATTTCGGACTGCTTTTATTAAGTTTTGTGGTGTACCGATATCTAGATAGGGTTCATCGGATACGGAAAGGCCGACAACACGCATTTTATCGTTGATAGCAGCTTGTATAATGTCCCCGATAAACAATTCTTGCGCCTCCCTCCCCGTTGTACGACGCGAAAGAACGTCGTGCAAATATTCGGTAAATGCAGGCGTCCAAACCGCAACGCCCCATGTTTCTGTGAGCGCCGTGGTCTTCGGTTTAATGACAATCTGCTTTACACCTCCGTCTTCTTCACGTTGAACCATGTCCACCAGCATCGGTTGTTCCGCTGGGAATAGGCCGATCACGACATCCGCGTCAGTCGAGCGCTGATACTGTATCAATCGGACAAAGATGTCCGTTTTACGGATAAGTATATCGGGAAAACCCAAGGCGACGATCTTGCCACGTAAAAAAGGAAACGCGGCGTCGACTGTGTAAGGCGTACCCGGGCTATTCTTTCTTACAAGGTAGGCCAGGTCTACACCCACCATGCGGCCATCGCCCAAATACGACGGAATATCCCACTTTTCATCACCTAAAACAACATAGCACGTCGTGATCCCCGCCACGGCCATGCGCTCGAGCAAATAATGGCACACCGCTTTCGGCCGTAGCTCCCCGTCCCGTTCTGTCGTATGGAATCCAATCGGAAAAATTTCTTTGCTACACGGTAACGGTGAGACGCGTAGTGCTTTTCCGGCGGCAGGTATTAACCCCGCCACCTCATACGGCGTCGCGACGCGACTTTCGTTTGACATCAGTTCAAAACCTCACAAGGTAGCACTAACGTACGTATCGTGAGTGCACGTTAGCTGTCGGCAAACACCCGAGCAAGCCCGTTTGAAAACGCCTGCCCAATGCCTAGTTCGAATACTTTCAATCACATAGCACACTGCTCACCGAAATAGTGGTTTTTACATATATGATTATCATCTACCACGGTATCCCTCGCCAGGTTCCGCGAGGTAGAATAACAACACGCCCGCAAATCGTTTCGATGGCGCATAATATGCCGTCACTTGCGACGTATAACAAGGACTTCGTTATTCTTTACGATTACGGATAAATCGAATTGAGAACATCAACGTGTTTCGAAAAAGAAAAACGAACAATCGCTCCGAGGACCAACAGTACGTAGAGAGCATCCGATCATGGATCGCCGACCTTCCTCAGTCGCAACCTAACCAAACCAGTCGCGTGTTGGTTGATGCGGTCGAGCAGATTCTATTTACGTCGGTAGACAGTAAAACCCGGTTCGACATGCTCGAGCTGTTGCGATCACCCATCGGCTGCGTTATCAACAGTCTGACCAACCAAATAACGAACCAGAACGATACGATCGCGACGGGCAACAAAATAACCTCGACGCGCATCCGTCAGCTTTACATGCGCTACGCCTTGGCATATAAAACCGTCGCCGAACAACCAAGCGAGAAGTGCAGTTCGACGGACAAGGCCGTATTAATTCATCGCGCCGTTTATCGCGCTATGGATAGCCTAAGCGAACTTTTACGCGACAATTCGTTACTCTATTCGCCGGACCCACCTGAGGCGTGGAACGAGATCCATTCGTTATATAAGCACGCTGTACAAGCGGGGATACAGCTTCAGCCGGGTTTTGAGGAGGCGCAGACACTCCGACAGCACACCACTATCGAGCATTTATATAAACGCGTTTTATTGTACGCGATATCCAATCCTTATCAGTTTTCCGCAAAAGAAAATCGTGAGATTTATGAATCCATCTCCCACTGGGCTCGATATTGTAAGCTTCAACGGCTGCATCCACGGTTATTGCGCGACTCCGCCACCGCAATCGTACATCTTGACCGAGACCAAGGTCCCAATATTTTCTGTCGCCATATCGAAGTTGAAGAAACCAGCCTGATATTTGATACGACCGATCTCGTAAAACGTCTCGAATTCTGGATCAATTACGCCGACGCCAACCCCAATCAGGAGGTGCTTTACGGATTGGATGCTGGAACCGCCCGGCGCCTCATCAATTCGTGGTCCATCGATTCAACGCGGCGACAGAGCGAAAAGCGGGAACATCGAAACACGCCCGTTTGCATTGGTTTAGGTATAGAAGGGATACATGGCCTGGCTATGTGGGATAAACTGGATAATTCGACGAACAATAATTCTGGGGTGTTACAGGTTTTTTACTACGCGCGTAATGGCAAAGATCATCGACGCGACAACAGAGGAGCACCGATCAGGACGGGCAACGTCCATCAGAGTAGCGAAGACAATAGCGCCTCGTTAGAATCCACCTCTTCCGAAGCACCACATCCCTTGTCGCCTGCGGCTGAAAAGAAGCTACCAACATTATCAAGCCTACCGGTGGTACTGATGAATGCCGACGAATATGGCTTTTGTTTGCTGTATAGAGGAAAAAACACTCGCGAAATTAAAGTCGGACAATTAATCGGCATTGTTGCCCAAGATGAAAATATGCCCCCCTTCTCGCTGACTGTCATACGATGGAAGAAACATGTGGCCGATCATGTATTGATGGGTTTAGAGACATTTAGACACAATGCTAATCCAAGCTACGCTTTACGGCGTTGCATTCAAACCGGCAAGATAAAATCGCAACGTGTACTGCTCTTGCCGGGTTGCCCTGACTCGTCTCCGAAAAGCAGCGTTCTTATGCCACCCGACTTTAGTGAGGGTGAAACCGTAACGTTAGAAACAGAACGGGGCGAAATGGAAACCACCTTAGCGCGTCGCTTACACGTAGACGAGATTTTTGCTTGGTTCGAGTTAGCACAGCCAACAGTAGAAACTCACGTTGCCTAGTCATCACTGCGATCTATACCCGTGGCGTTTGAGATTTAGGTGTTAATAGTGCGTCATATTCATTTCGTGGCAAGGCGAAATGACGAGTAATAGCCGGACTATTGCGAGGAGTTTCAACGCAGACATGGAATGAAGAGGGCGTGCTATTGACAC
>CALZJI010000048.1 GCA_945787615.1 uncultured Chromatiaceae bacterium
GTTGCTCAGATTCAAGGCGCGGCAAGTGGCGCATATTGAAATATGTAACACTTGCCGTAACGCAGAAGCTGAGTGAAAAGACAAGCAAGGTTGGATAATTATTTTTTTCCGCGGCCCTAAACTCCTCGTGAATGTTTTGCCCCGGGACACGCTTGGAGATATTATAGGCGGAGCCACCGCCTCACCTTACCAACAGTCGACAATGAGTACATTGGCAACTTGCCGCGGCGAATCAACTATCGAGTCACGGAAAATACAGATTAATGAGCATTGAAGACGCCGACTGGCCTGCACTGGACCGTCGCCATGTCTGGCACCCTTACAGCGCTATTGATAGCCCTCTACCTACCTATCCGGTGGTCTCAGCCCAAGGGGTGCGCCTGCGTTTAGCCGATGGACGCGAATTAATCGACGGCATGTCCTCCTGGTGGTGCGCCATCCACGGTTACAACCATCCCGAAATGAACCGTGCCCTCAAGGAGCAGATCGACACGCTGGCCCATGTCATGTTCGGAGGCCTGACGCATGAGCCGGCGGTGGCCCTTGCTACGCGCCTTGTGGAACTGACGCCCGACTCCCTTGAGACCGTGTTCTTCGCCGACTCGGGTTCAGTGGCGGTGGAAGTGGCTCTGAAAATGGCGATCCAGTACTGGCAGGCCAAAGGTCAGCCGGGCAAGCAGCGCTTCGTCACCGTCCGTAACGGTTATCACGGTGACACCTTTGGCGCGATGTCGGTGTGCGATCCGGTCAACGGCATGCATGCCTCTTTCTCTGGCGCACTCGTCCAGCAATACTTTGCTGAGACGCCGTCTTGTTCCTTCGGTGCGCCGTGTAACGCGAAGGAAATGAACTCCCTTCGTACCCTCCTCGTCGAGCACCATAGCCACATCGCAGCCCTGATCCTCGAACCCGTAGTACAAGGGGCCGGAGGCATGCGTTTTTACTCCGCCGATTACGTAAAAAAGGCTCGCGAGCTGTGCGACGAATACGGAGTATTGCTGATTCTGGACGAGATCGCCACGGGTTTCGGCCGCACCGGACGGCTGTTCGCCTGCGAGCATGCGGGCATCGCGCCGGACATCTTATGCCTCGGCAAGGCCCTGACCGGCGGTTACCTCAGCCTCGCCGCCACGCTGAGCAGCGCAAACATTGCCCACACCATTGGCCAAGGCAAACCCGGACTATTCATGCACGGCCCCACCTTTATGGCCAACCCTATGGCCTGCACCGCCGGGCTGACCAGTCTACGGCTGCTACTCGAATCACCCTGGCAAGAAAGAGTCACAGACATCGCGCAAAGGCTCGAATCGGGGCTGGCGCCCTGCCGGGCCTATGACCATGTGGCGGACGTACGGGTACTGGGCGCTATCGGTGTGGTGGAGCTAAACCGCCCCGTGGACATGATTACAGTACAGCCACGTTTCGTAGATGCCGGCGTCTGGATACGTCCGTTTGGAAAACTGGTTTACCTGATGCCCCCGTTCATCATTAACGAAAGGGATCTTGAAACCCTCACATCTGCCGTCATTGACGTTGTCAGTGAGATGTAAGCTCGGCTTTTATTAGGCTAGACGGAGCGCTATCACAACGTCGACGAAACATTCCGACGGGCGAGGAACGCCCTTAGGGCTCGCGAAAAAATAACTTCGTATTTTTCGCGCCCATATTTGGGTTAGTTTTGGACAATCCGATTGAGCAAAACCGCAGGACTAGCCGGGCTAATTCGAGGATTTTGCGATTGAGGATTGTTCAAAGATGGCCCGAAGAAGGGATGCGAAAATCGTAAGTTATTTTTTCGCGAGCCCTTACGCGCTCCGTAAAGCGCAATAGTATGTCGTCCCGCTACGTTCTACCGTGATCAAGCCCGGGATTGCTTGCCCGTCGGTGAGGCGCTTATCCGGTCTGATATTCGTGTCGCGATGCCGCGAAGGCGGAACAAGTGGCGCAAGGCCACTCAGAATTAGATGTTGAGTTCCAGTCCAGGTGAGACGACTCGCTACATTTGTCATGGAGGATTCGCGAAACGTTGGCCAACATTAATATCGTTATGATCATAAAGTCGTTAGAAAAAATCGTTGATCATGCGAGAAATATCAGTGAATATGTCGTTTATCTCAGCGAAGGTACGGATATACGGCATCAAACCAAAGAGTGTTTGGAAGGTCGTCCGGCAACGGGAACCAATTAACCGGCATATCTCGCCAACAATGCTAGCGATTGGTTGGTATATGTCCCATGAGAGGTTTGCCCTATTCGGGGCGAGTATGCACGCTGCACCACAAACCACGAGATGATGAAAAAATTGAATATTCTCTTTTTGTGCACCGGAAACTCGTGTCGCAGCCAGATGGCTGAGGGCTGGGCCAAGAAGTTAAAGGGTGACAAGTACAATTTCTGGTCCGCGGGTATAGAGACTCACGGCCTCAATCCCTATGCAGTAGAGGTAATGGCGGAGGCCGGGGTGGATATTTCGGGCCACACGTCCGACAACGCCAACGACTTGGGTGTGGCGTTGGATGTCGTGTTTACCGTCTGTGGGCACGCCCATGAGACCTGTCCCGTCTTTAGCGGCGCTCCTCGCCTCATTCATGTCGACTTCGATGATCCCCCCAAACTGGCGAAAGAGGCCAAGACGAAAGAAGAAGCGCTAGGCTATTACCGCCGAGTGCGCGATGAGATCCGCGCCTTTATCGAACATATTGAAGAGTATATGGCGTGAAGGTCGAGCGGCGGGGTTTTCTTTTCTTTCCTCCCGCGCGGGAGAGGCGTAACGAGTGGGTTAAGCAATGAAACCGCCATTGCTAGCCGAATTCCTCGGCACCTTTATGCTCGTGTTAGCGGGTACGCGGCGGAAAAGGCGCCTTTTTAGAGGCGATCCGCGCATCTGTGAGAAATGCGGGCTAGAGGCTGCGCGTCAAATTCACCGAGCTTCCGTATGCGCATAGGGCTCAATGCGAAGTTTAATGATATTGCGGTGCGTAGCCCGCTCTACGGTGAATCGATAGCCTGCTTCGGTGACAGATTCCCCTTCTTTAGGTATATGTCTTAGCCTACTCGAGACAAATCCCCCTACGGTATGAAACTCAAGCGAGGGTAACGTTATACCAAGTAGTTCATTAACTTCGGAAATCGGTAACCGAGCATCCATCAGGAACACATCCTCGTCCAGCATTTCATATATTCGTCGTTGACGGGATGTGTGCTCCTCGAAATCGTAGCCCACTTGTATATCGCCCACGACTTCTTCCAAGATGTCTTCCATCGTGATAACACCGATAGCGGAGCCAAACTCGTCGACGACAATCGCCATATGGTCTTCTCGATCGCGTAGGATGGGTAAGATTTGATCGATGGTTTGGAGTGGTGAGACATAGAGGGGTAGCGCGATAAGCTCAGAGATCGACGCAGTATGAATGGCTTGCTCTAACAAATCCCACGGCGTTATCGAGACGACACCGATGATATTGTTGGTGTTACCTTCGTACACGGGTAATGGGTTATAGCCACGCCTTCGGACAAGCGTCACGAGTTCGCTGATATCTCTTTTTACATCAAACGAGGTCACTTCTGCGATGGGGTTCATTGCTTCGCCAACTAAGGTGTCGGCAAAGCGTATTACTTTTTTGATCCGACCGCGATCAAAAACATCCACATCGGAGGCGTGCTCGGCCATTTCTAACACACTTCGCAATTGTTCTCGGGTTAAGAATAAGTTTTTGCGAACGTTTTTTCCACCCACAAGTCGCGCAACCAAACGGGCGATGAACGAAAATACGGCGTTAATGGGGTAGAAAAGAATCGCTGCCCAACGAAGCGGGCGTATGATCCATGGTACCAGTTGATCGGACTTTTGCTGAAAGACGCTTTTGGGAACAACCTCTCCCAAAATTAACAATAGCGGTGTCAAGAGCAAGAAAGCGAAAAGCTCGCCGTGGTCACCAAGCCAGTAGACCATCAACGATGTTCCCAATGTCGTAGTAACAACTGTTGCGATGTTGGTGCCGACTAGCGTCGTGCTTAACATCGTGCTGGGTTCGCTAATCATCTCGATGGCGTGACGGGCGCCGTGATGTCCGGTACGCGCTAAATGGTGCAGCTTCAACTTGTCAACATTCACCATAGCGATTTCCGACCCGGCGAAGAACCCTTTGAGAAGAATGAATATTATGATTAGAAGAATGATGAACGTGATATCCATCTAATTTGCACTCCGTTCTTTCGCATTGTCCGGCGCTTCGCGAACACTCGCCGTTTCGGTGTCGATTTGTTGTTGCGATGTTACAACGTCCGTAGCGGGCGGGGCCGGAGTTGTTTCTTCTACCGGCGCCGGGTTCTGCATCAAGTCGATAACTCCCATCTCATTTTCCTGCATGTCGCTGCCTTTCCCAGCGACTAAGCGATCGATTCGGTGTCCGTCCATTGCGGAGACTTTAAGGGTCACGTCTTCCACGGTAACGCTATCA
>CALZJI010000049.1 GCA_945787615.1 uncultured Chromatiaceae bacterium
AACTTGGGTTTCAGCGGCGGTTAGCGGCGCGGCTTCGATACGCCATGCGGGTTCTGTGGTCAGGTCCAAACGGACGTCAGCGGCAGACAGCCCGTTCAGCCCCCATCGTATAGCGTTATTTGCGATGCGAAACGTGGGGTTAGCAGGATTAATCACGGCTGGGCGAAGTTCATACTCTATCCCCAATGTGTGCGAGAATTCGTTGTCTTGCTGGTCTTGGTAGTGAACAGTCGTTAGCGCATGGTATACGCCGGGGATGAGGTGCTCGGACGGCATCGAAAAGCGAAACGACTTGGGTGAATTCGGATGCCAGAGGTTGAGTTTTCCTAGCGGAACAGAGTGGCGCTGTCCCAGCAATTCCAAAGATGTGTTCTTGATGGGGCCGCCGCCGAAGAATTCGAGGGTGATTTCTCCCTCAAGCGCCGTGGCCGAGGCGTCGATGCTAGCCTTTGCGAGGAATTGAGTCGGACTACTCTGAGCCCGTGCCACATCCTCTTTTGATGCGGTCCGCCGCCAACGCCCTTCGTCGTCGCTAAGGAGATGCCACTGTATTAACTGGCTGCCGTGCACGCCGTCTTCGATCCATTCCAAACGTCCGGTTTGCGCGTAGTTCCAATTGGGCTGGGCGCGATCGGATTTCGGTTCTTTCAGAGCGAGGACGGCGTCGTTTGGCTGTAGTATGTTTTGGGAAAGCGCCCAAAGTTGGCTTTCGGCCAACGTCAGGTGAACCGTATCCACCGCCACGCCGCCTAACCGCCAATTCACGTGCTCGCCCGTGATGTCGATCTGGGGTTGAGAAAGCAACGCTCGAGTCGGTATTTTATAGGGAACGCCCATGGCGGCGTTAAAATGGTTTCCGGCCATGTCTTGAAACACCAGCTCGACGAGAAGATGGTATTGTCCGGGGTGGCGAATGTCGGCGGGAATCGTAACGCTCAATGTTTTCGCCACCTCCGGCGGCCAGTATGAAATCGTATCGATTTCCTGGCGATTGCCTTCTCCGCGCAGAAATATCACGGCGTTATAAATGGGATTCTGCGCGCGCAAGCGCAACGTGAGTTCTACGGATAACTGCTTTCTTTCGGCAGTGATGTTGGATTGAGCCTCAAAGGAAATCGAAGCGGCAAACGCTGAACCGGAAAAGTAGGCGACGATGTAAAGTACACAAAGAATAAGCGCCGCGCGGGTAATCGCGGGGGATTGCGTTCGGCGGGTTATCGTTTTCTCATCCACTGAGCTATATATACCCTTAGCGGAGATCGGGCGCTCTAAGGGCCACGGAAGAAAATAATTATCCAACCTTGCTTGTCTTTTCACTCAGCTTCTGCGTTACGGCAAGTGTTACATATTTCAATATGCGCCACTTGCCGCGCCTTGAATCTGAGCAAA
>CALZJI010000050.1 GCA_945787615.1 uncultured Chromatiaceae bacterium
ACTAAGAAAAGTCTTTGGGCTATGTGTTTAGTCATACCGACCTCGCAAGCGATAAAGTTGGACTGAAAATACACGGAATCTATATGGAAAATTTCGCTACCGTTCGAATAATAAACGGCCGAATCACCTAGAGATAAACCAATAACGGGCGAAAATAGGTTATGAATACGCCAAAAACGTAGCGGTTTGGGCGCCGTCTTCGAGCGGGCGTGGCGGTTTCGCAGGCTAGGAGCAGTGCGCGAGACACATGGGCGGTAAAATTTACGTTAATTTAACCTTGTAATTTGTATGCATTAAAGGGAGTCGGCGTTAATCCAGAAGTAAAGGAAATAAACGTTAATAAAAAACGGATATAGGCCGTTAAGCAAAAAAGTGCTGTTTAATTTATGTGTCGGAGAATGAGATGTCTGAAACATTTAAGACTACACCAGCGGATCAGGACGGGAGTCACCTCGATGAAACCGTACGCATGCTTAAAATTTCCGCAGCTCAAATCAACTCGTCATTGACTGATGGTGATCAATTTCTGGGGGAACTCCTAGCACGTTGTGTTGGTGCTCTCACGGCGACGTTGAAGGACGCACAGCGGGGGATTCAAGACTATTGCGATCGGCACCCGGATCCGGAGTTGGCAAAACATGTGAGTAAACTTACTTCCGTCAATGAAACCGTCGACACGACTGTAGAGGCCTTTCAGTTTTATGACCGCCTTTCCCAGCGGATGCGTAATGTATCCGGTTCGTTGTTCAGCTTAGCGGATAATATTCAACGACCCGAATTTATCACTGATGCAGAACACTGGGCCGCATTTAAACAGCGCATTCGCGAGTCCCACGTCATGGAAGAAGAACGGATCGTTTTCGACATGATCACCTCAGGATTTTCCGTAGAAGAAGCAATCGAAAAGTCAGTGAACTATGTCGACGACGATAGTGAGCAACAACAAGAGGAAATCACGTTCTTCTAATGTACCGGTTCAATCGTATTTCGCGAATCTTGGACGGGACCGCGCCGATTGTTTGTTTTCTAGCGCTACCGATCCTGTCGTTAATATCCGTCTTGTCTTCGCGGCGCTCGCGACATTCTTCCACAGCGTCTCAGTAGGGTGGATCAAGTGTCGCGGATCCACCACGCTGTTTTATCCGTACTCCCGTATTGTCTCCGGCCTTTATAGCTCTCGCGCAACGCAGTTCCTGCTAATTACCGTACGAGCGAGTTTGCTCGTGATCAACACCATTAAAAAACGGCTACATTGATATTTCACCAACAAGCGGGCTCCTACCTCAGGCGTTAATCCGTTCCTGGTAGGCATTTTTATCCTGCAATCTCATGACCGACGGTGCACGGGGCCTGCCATTTCGGTTTTTCCACTATTATTAACATTTCCCTCGAGCGAGCGTAAACTGGTTACGGGAGCTATGGCACATGGCGTAAGATCATGCGGCAGTAGCTTTCATTGCTTCGTCGCCGGGTGGCTCATAGATGCCATAAAAAACACAAACGTTTTAGTTTCGGATTAGTGGGGAAAGGAATTGACGTGAATCATCGTGTTTCAAGCAAAAACGGCGGCGCGTCGCTAATCGAGTTTAAGGCCCGTGACAGCCTTGCGAGTCAAGCCCTCGGGTACGGAAAAACGCTGATGTTTTTCCACATGCTACGTCAGCGCCTTGGCGATTCCAATTTTCTGCAAGCGTTAAGAACGCTCTATGATACATATCGTTTTCAGCGCGTGAAGCGGGGAAAATTGCGTAAGCGCCGTTCGCTCATCGAGCTAATTTCGGAAGCCAATACTACAACGGCCGAATAAAAGACCCCAGAATGGAGCGATCGGTCGCTAAACGTGTAATAAGGAGTTAAAGGCATGGGAAAGTGGTCGTTGTTCATCGTGTGTATGGTATTGCCTTTCCAGACGGTAGCGCAGGAGAGCTTGCATCACGACTTTAACGTCACGATCGAGCCCGATGATGCTTTCATTGGTGTTGAAGATACCGTGCATCTCTCGCGAAAATTGGCCGGACAAAATGAAATTACGTTTTTACTTCACGGGGCGCTCGCGCTCAACAGCGTGAGCGGAGACGGGCAAGCGCGGCGTTACACTATAGCGAAGGAAGGGATGACCATGCAGGGCGTCCCGTGGAAGCAATACACCGTCGCGCTTCAAGGTCCCACAGAGAAATTGACCGTGCATTACGAAGGACGGCTGGGGCACGCCATTGAGCGTAGTGTTGAAGAATCCGCGCGAAACTTCAGCGGGACACCTGGGCTGATCGACAGCGAAGGGGTTTTTCTTGCCAACTCTACGTTGTGGTATCCCCGTGTTGGCGAGGAACTCGTCAGTTTTTCTCTCAACGTGACGTTACCCGCGGAATGGGACGCCGTAAGTCATGGCGAGCGCACGCTGCATACAACAGAAAATGAACGGCGAATTGTCCGCTGGAACGAGAGCAATCCACAGGATGATCTTTACCTCGTCGCCGGCCGTTACCACGAATACAGCCAAGCGGCGGGCGCTGCCCAAGCCATGGTCTTCCTTCGCCAACCCGATACCGCGTTGGCGCAAAAGTATTTGGACACCACGGCGCAATACTTAACGATGTATGGCAAACTGCTTGGCCCTTATCCGTACGCTAAGTTTGCGCTGGTTGAGAATTTTTGGGATACGGGCTACGGCATGCCGTCGTTTACGTTGTTGGGTCCGCGGGTGATACGCTTTCCGTTCATTCTCCATTCTTCTTATCCCCATGAGATTTTGCACAATTGGTGGGGAAACGGGGTTTTTGTCGACTACGAAACGGGAAACTGGGCCGAAGGATTGACCGCCTATTTAGCGGATCATTTAGTTAAAGAACAAAGGGGTCAAGCCGCTAACGAACGCCGCAGCGTATTGCAGAAATACGCAGATTACGTGAGCGAAGGCCGCGACTTTCCTTTAACAGAGTTCCGCTCCCGGCACAGCTCCGCCACCGAAGCGGTCGGTTATGGGAAAACCCTGATGGTTTTTCATATGTTGCGGCATCAGTTAGGGGATGAGGTGTTTGTGCGGGGGCTGCGCAGGTTTTACCGCGATTACGGATTTAAGCGAGCCACATTCGCTGATTTAGAACAAACCTTCAGCCAGGTTGCAGACACCGATCTCGTATCATTTTTTAACCAGTGGGTAGCACGAACAGGCGCCCCGGCGTTGCGGGTGAGCGATGCGACCGCGACGGCTTCCCAAGGCGGTTTTCGTCTTCGGGCTCGCCTGGAACAAATCCAGAACGGCAAGGCATACGCGCTGCAGGTTCCCATCGCCGTGCATTTAGAGGGTCAGCGGGATGCGTTTCAAACTGTTGTGACAATGAATGAAAAAACAGCAGAGGTTGTGCTCGAGGTACCGGCTCGGCCCGTTCGCCTAGATATCGATCCAGAGTTCGATTTGTTTCGGCGTGTCGACAGCGCGGAAATTCCATCGGCATTATCGCAAGGGTTCGGCGGCGAAGAGGTATTAGTCTTACTGCCCAAGGATGCAGACGATAATGTTAAGCGTGAACTAGAACGGTTGGGCCGGAGCTGGCAAGCCTCCCAGGCGGGCCAATGGGAAATCAAATTCGATGACGAAGTCAAAGCGTTGCCCGCCGATCGAACCGTATGGTTACTGGGATGGACTAACCGCTTTCGTGACGTAGTCCAAAATGCGTTGACGGGGCAACCTATAGAAGTGAGCGCCGACCGGGTGACCATGGAAGGGCGGCATTTCACCCCAGATAACTTTAGCGTTGTGCTCACGGCGCGCAATCCATCTAATGCGACGCAAACGCTCGTCTGGCTCGCCGCGGATCAAACGGCCGCCATGCCGGGTTTAGGGCGAAAATTGCCCCATTATCGAAAATACAGTTATTTGGCGTTTGAGGGCAACGAGCCGACCAATGTAGCCAAAGGTCAATGGCCGGTGATCACCTCTCCCATGACGGTGGCGGTGACGCAGGCCGACGGCTCAGAGCCGAGTGTCACCGTCGCGGGATTAGCGCCTCGTCAGGCGTTGGCACAGCTTCCTCCCGTATTCTCCGAGGCGCGGATGATGAAAGACATCGAGGTGTTAGCGGGTGAGACCATGGCGGGGCGCGGTCTAGGATCGGCGGAGTTGGATGATGCGGCGCAATATATTGCGGAAGTGTTCCGTAGTGCTGGATTGCATCCAGGTGGTGACGGTGGCGAGAGTTTTTATCAAACCTGGTCCGAGGACATGGGCGAACCTGTGGGCACCGTCAAGTTAAGAAATGTAGTCGGTGTTCTCCCGGGATCGAATCCGGCGTATTCGGGACAGAGTCTCGTCATTGGCGCCCATTATGATCACCTAGGTTTGGGCTGGCCAGATGTGCGTGCGGGCGATGAAGGAAAAATTCATTACGGCGCCGATGACAATGCCAGCGGTGTGGCGGTGATTCTGGAACTCGTTCGTTTACTAGGCCGCAATTGGCAACCTGAACGTAGTGTCGTGTTTGTGGCGTTTACGGGTGAGGAAGCCAATCGTACCGGATCGTTGCACTATGTTAATAATGGGAGGCAATATCCCATCGATAAAGTCTTTGCCATGATCAACCTCGATACGGTTGGCCGGCTTGGCAGTCACGATTTAACGGTTTTTGGTATCGGTTCGGCGCGTGAGTGGGTGCACATCTTTCGCGGCGCTGGGTTTGTGACCGGTATTGGCGTTAAACCCGTGTCCAATGATGCGGGATTTAGCGATCAGAAAAGTTTTTTAGAGAAAGGCATACCCGCGGTACAACTTTTTGGTTCAGTGCATACCGATTTTCACCGGCCGTCCGATACCATCGATAAGATCGACGGCGCTGGACTAGTAAAGACGGCGAGCATCCTTAAAGAAGCGGCAGAGTATCTCGCGGCGAGAGCCGAGCCCCTCACCGCAACCTTGACCTCCAGCCAACGTAGCGCAAGCACTCAAAGGCGCCCAGGCTCCGGGCGGCGCGTGAGTATTGGCACCGTACCGGATTTTTCCTATAACGGCGATGGCGTACGTCTTACCGGCGTGGTAGCCGGTTCTCCAGCGGAATCCGCGGGACTCAAGGAGGGGGACGTGCTCGTTCGACTCGACAATGACGCGCTGGAAGACTTAACGGGCTATGCAAAAATGTTACGCGCGATGAAGCCGGGCGATAGGGTTAGTTTAACGTATCGCCGGGATGGGAAAGAGCATACCGCGCAGATTGAAGTCGTCGCTAGGTGACGTCTCAAGACG
>CALZJI010000051.1 GCA_945787615.1 uncultured Chromatiaceae bacterium
AGCCCCATTTGCTGATCAAAGCCACAATTACCACCAACCCACTAATACCTCATAGATAGCGGCTCCGAACGAGACTTTTTTAGCAATCAAGCCATCAAAATAAAGAACTATACCTCCTCATGTTTCTTTCTACGGCTACCTGTTACTAGGATAGGCCCACCGGAGAGGGAAATTGACTGCAGTGACCGCCGTTGCTGACGGACAATTCGGCGCTTTGATCTTTCAACCAGACAAGTATATCGCGCCAAACGCGTTCCGCTTGTAAGTCACGGAGCAACAGGTGATAGCCTTCCTCATAGAATGCTGCCCTACGCGGCGCCCTCAGCGTCTCGAGCAACCGGCAAACCGGCTCCTTCGGAATCACTTCGTCACGCATCCCGTACAAGACTAACGTAGTGTGATTAAGTTGAGGAACGGCATTAATGGCGTCATCCATGAGATGGACCAATCCGTACAATGCATCGAACCGCGTCGCCCTAATCATATGGGGGTCTTCGCTTAAGCGCTGCAGTATCTCTCGATTATCCGACACGATCACACCCAGCCCTTCGCCGGTTACTTCATGCCAAGGCGCAATATGCGCGACTAACCACAGTCCTACTCGGTACAGTGGACTGAATGTACTTCCCCCCCAAACGGCAGGTGCGTTAAGAATGACACCGTCAACATCAGGAAAGCCCTTTTGGCTCGCGGCCGTAATGACAACGGCCGCGCCCATACTGTCGCCTAAAAGATATACAGGAACGGTCGGGTATCTCTCCTGTAACGCTGTAACGAAACGCCTTAGATCAGAACGCAATAAGTTAGTGCCTGGCCAAATACCTCTAAAGCGCGTCGCTCCAAAGCCTCTTTGATCATAGGCATAGACTGCAATCCCGTGTTCGGCAAGGAAGACGCCGGGCAGTGCAAAGGCGTTGCGATAATCGTTAAAACCATGGACGCCGACGATAACAGCCATCGGCGCAGTAGACGGTAGCCACGCTGAGACAGGCAATATCTCTCCGTCTTCGGTAATGAATTGTTCGGTGCTTAAACTCGCTAAATCGGCGTCTATTTGGGATCGGGTCTGTACAACGGGTGCGCAGGCGCAGGCAGAAACAACGATGTAAACTACACAAGCTGTTCTAACAGCCGTCCAGATTCTCTTCCAGCCGCTTCGAAATCTCGCCCGTAATGGGCAATCCTTCATTACTTGTCAACTCCTTGCGTAACGTATTCAGAATCGCTGCGTAATCTTGCGGATCGATCTCGCTACCGCGGCCTTCCCTTGACGACTCGATAGCCCCTGTGATGTTCACGCGCTTTACTTTAATCAACTCGAGTAGGGGACCATAGCGCCACAATAAACCTCCTTTAGACTCGAGATCCTCCACGTATTCAGCCATTGTGCGTCGTACGGGGTACTCGAGCCGTGAATCAATAATCATCCACGTTACGCCTCCCACCACACTAGCCGGCACCATCAATATCCAGACGATCTTGGCGAATGTTTCGTCCGGTACGATCCCGCTGCTCCATCCTGAATAGGCGGCGCTGAATCCGAGGAGGTAAACAACGCTTGCCGCAGCGACGCCGACGAGTTTGGATTTCCCCTTTCCTGGATGCGTAAGCCGTTTATAATCAAGCCGCGCAAAATCGTACTCCGTCTCCAGACTGCGAATCACGCCTTTTCGTGTATGGCGTCGGCTTTTACCTTTAGCCCCCATCTAACACTACCCTCCCGTTCCTTTCGGGGCACATTAAAACGTGCGCCTCTATGTGTGCCGCTTTCAGCGAGCTTCTTGTTAAAAAATTTTATACGCCAGGAGAGTACTGGCTGGTACCCCTTTGCGCTCGTGCCGAGGCAAATTTACATTCTGGACGTCGATCCGTCTCGCCTACCTCCGTTGCTTACACAGAGATATGTATATAGTAAATGAGAGCACCATTGCAAGAACGTCGGCACGCCCTTCGCGCGGTGCACAGGAGATGGAATAACGTCGGTAACAGAAATTTTACAACAAGCTTAAACGATATCTATATCTATGTTATTGCGACGTTACGCGCCCTGCCATGTGATAGCCCTAAGGGCTCGCGCAAAAACAACTTCACATTCTGAACAGCGATCCACCCTGCCTGGCTGCGTTGCCTACGTCGATCGTAGGTAAGGAGCAGGACGCGGTAGCGTCGCGAAAACGTGAAATATACGCATATTCCTGCGTTTTCGCGCCTTGCCGACACGGATGTAGGCAACGGGCGTGAGCACGACTGCACGGACGACGCACATGGACGTGCTAGTGTCACGAGAGGGCAGGAGCCTGAAGTGACCGCGAGGTAGAATTGCGTCGGGAACGGCAATCGAGGACGCGGAAGCTTTGCCAGGCGGGCGCCTCAACGCTCAAAAATGTAAACTAATTTTTACGCGAGCCCCTGGCACTGGTTATAGCGCTAACGACGAGGTCTGTCCAATTTGTTCATCAACCGATCGAAATAAGCGCGTAACGGGTCGTCGGCGACATGTTTATCCATGTGCTCGATGATCTCTTGTTTCACCTCGGTGATCTGGCCTTTTATGTCCTGTGAGACCCACAAACCGGTCACTAACGCTGAAATTAAACCCGCAATAAACGCCGACGTTAGCGCGAGCCACAACGAGTCTTGGCGCAAACGGCGCGTCGCAGCATCAATATTTTCTATCGATTTCTGCGATTCCGTTAACGCTTGCTGAGTTGAGGCACTGAGTTTATCGGTCACGTCTAGAATTTGCTCAACGACGACCTTACCTTCTTCAACCTTCCCGTCGGTCATAAGGCGCCGTTCTTCTTCAATATTTTTTAGAATCTCGCGCGTGTCTTTCTGCACGGCGTCTACAGTATACCCCAGCGGCGCGATCGTCGCAGTAAGGCTTTGCAATTCGTCGTCCTTTAGTTTTCTAAACTCTGATGCCAATCCGTCCGTCGCTTCACGACGTAACCGTTCAAACTCAAGCTGCAGTTGACAGACCTCTTCTTCGTGTAAACGACTAAACGCACCGACGAGTCTCTGCTCGAGCTCTTCTACTTTTTGAAGCTGCTGTTGTACCGAATTCCTTAGCTCGTCGTCACGTTGCTCCGACGTTGGTTCTGCAATTTTACTCGCTTTTTGTTGGGGTAGCTCGTATTCAGCGGCGAGTAACTTAAAGTCCTTATCTCGGGTATAACGCACACCCAATTTTTTCTGGATACCCGTCCACGTGAACTCGGGCCCCAATTCTGATCCCTTAGCGCTGTGCCGACCGACATGGTAGCTGATAGCACCCACACGGCCCGTTTTTGTTACATTGGCCTTAAATTCTATGTGATTATCCGCGAGCCGCGAAATGAATACGGTGAGCTCAGGCGCGTCGGAAGCCGCTTGCTTGATAAAAAACCGCAAGTCATCGAGTACACTTTGATTTCTGCTATCCTCCGCGCCGTCATTGGTCCCGAGGGTTAGATTTTCAAGTTTTTTCGCTGTATTAATCATCGCCGTTCGCCAAATAACAAATAAACGAAACCATTTCGGTCTGTCATCGAGTTTTTACGAGTTAGACATGTCAACGCCGCGTAGTTGCCGCTGAAATTGGCCCGTCGTTGGCAGCGGCTTAACTCCCGATGTGTGGAACATCGGCACACCCCGTTAACTTAATTTGTCGACATGGCGGCGAAATGCTTCAGCATTTTTTTGTTAAACGTCGACTTTCACCGCAAAAGTTGCGGCAAAAGCCAAGGGAAACGGAGCGATATGCCGTCTCGGCGGTAGCGGATGGAACGCCCGCAGTGGCCAAATGCTGGAACATAGTCAACGATACGTCTTTTTAGAGCGTGGCGGAGATAGCCCGCACGGAATACGTGCAGAAGATTCAATGTCTTAGGCGCCCTCACGACGATCGGGTTTGAGACATGCGGGCCAGAGAACCGCGTTGGAACGATTAAACGTCAGGTAGCTGCGACGACTGAGTCGTCGCCAGCGATTTTCGAAGCGCCTCCAATAACCAAACAAACGGGGGCCTTTAACGAATGTATCGCCAGGCAACTAAAGACACGAGCTAAGACGGGTAGATACGCGACACTAGAATTGCGTCGGGAACGGCAATCGAGGACGCGGAAGCTTTGCCTACATGGACGTAGGCAAGGGGCGAGAGCACGCCTACAGGGATGTAGGTGGTAGGGCAACGCAGGACGCAGTTGCCGAGGACGCGGTAGCTTTGCCAGGCGAGCGCCTCAGCGCCCAAAATGTGAATTAATTTTGACGCGAGCCCTAAGACTGTTTACAACCAAGTTCCCGCCACGCCTCCATACGACGATTTGCTAACCGAATTTCTTGATCCAACAGGTCGTTCGCTAACGCCTCGCGCTCTGCCGCGGCCAGCTGGATACCCTGACGCGCCGCCAGACTGTACCACGTGTAAGCGTAAATTAAATCCTGCCTAAGGCTTGGCCCGTAATACGTATCTGCTCTTAATCCGTAATATCGGCCTATCTCGTACTGTGCACCGCCGTGCCCCTGAAGCGCTGCCCGGCACAACCACTTAAGAGCACTGGTTGTATCGTGGCCAGCGCCGAAACCACAACACCTTGATTTACCTAATAAATATTGAGCTTCTTTATCTCCTTGCTCGGCGGCGGCGCGCAAATTTGCTCGTTTATCGAAAACTGGGGATGCCGTACAACCTAGCAAAAGACACGTTAAGAAAATAGCCGAATATTTCATTGCCTCTCCCACTCTTTACCCCTCTGAAGCCTAATCGTGCGTCGGGACCACAGGTTTGTTTAAACGTTGCCATTTTACGACGACCAGCCCCTCCGCTCACCGCATGGAGGCAGACGACGCGTTCTACCCCACCATAACCCCATTATATTGACGATCCGTGTAAAAGTTTACACCCCTTCTGAGGATTGTACGTAATACGGGAAAACAATCACACGGTCTTTTCCCGAGCAGTTAACGGTGAACTCTAACTCCCACTCTCCTCCAACGCTAAACACCTGGCTTTGCGCCTGGTAAATTCCCGATGAACCGCCCTCTTGCATCTCGGTCCATACTTCTTTTTTATCTCCGTGCCCGCCGGATGGCATGTACTGACGGAAGCGAACTCGGCATCCGCTAACACCACGTCGGTCTTTTCGCAGCGTTGCGTATATTTTCGCGTCGCTCGCCACCGTTAATGGGTGCGGATCGTTTGTAACGGAAATAACAAATTCGGGCGTTTCCTCCGATTGGGTAAATTGACCCAGGTCGCACGCCGAGAGTATCCCTAAAGCTAAAATGCTTACTATATAAAGATTTTTTTTATACATCACATTCCATGGTCCTTTGTTTATCGAAACGCAACTTGATTTTCTGCCTTATTAAAATCCATGATTACGCATTGATGAAGGCTACAAATCGCTTCATTAAATCACGGTTATTAAGTAACAAACGGGACGGCTGGCGCGAACCGACATCTCCCAAACACTGGCCGCTTTCTCCCTTAACACCACAACGCTGGAAAAATAAGCATTTACCCTTATACTTATACTTAGCTCAAACATATACGAGAATAACGCACGGAGGGGTTTCATGACGATCGATGCGCGGGAATTCGAACGATGCAGTATCATCTCACACCAAAAGGGAGGAACCTTTGTTTTACATGCAGCCAATAGGCAATTTCGCCTACGTAATGTGGAAGATGTATCGGTATCAGGCACGGGTGTACGGCTCCCAACCCCGTTAAAAGAAAATACTCCAGTTACGCTCTCCTATACGGACCACGATTGGCACGTAACGACGCAGGGCCGGGTTGTCTGGTCAGAATGCCTGAAACAACAACTCTACCTCTCTGCCGGAACCCCTGCTTATCATATGGGAATACAGTTTGACCCGAACAATATCGAAGACAACAAACGGCTTTTCCTGGCCTTGCGCGCTCACCTCGATCCTTTCACGTGGGCGTCGTAGTCAACACTTTCTCTGGCCCGTCTTTCGCAAAGACTGACGCTAGACGGGCCATCGGGGAGTTCGCAATAATTGATTGGCACAAAAACTGCCCGTTACACTCGATCGAGGCGAGGCTGGGTGAGCGTGCGCTTACCGTTCAACTGCCGATATGTTCTGACGGAAACTTCGCTATCACCTCAAGCTGTTTACCATCTCGGTCCAATACGATAGGCAACCATGTTCCAGGCACCATTCTTTGGACTGCATCAATAACGTGAATGACGTTGCTCGCAACGCGACCGGCCACCGTCACGATGATGTCGTCTTCTCTTATTCCGGCAGACTGCGCGATACTATCGGTCACCACCCTCACGACTTTAACCCCGTTTTCAGCGTTTTCAATATGAACACCCAGTTTTGGTTTCTGCTCCTCGTCGACTTGGGGCTCACTCAGCCCAAATACGGCGTCGGCTAAATCGGGCGTTAACATTTTGCAATCAAATTGCCTATCCCAAGGCAACAGTACCGCGGTATCGTTTATCCCAAGGTCTTTCAATTGGTGAGGCACACCGAAACCGTTCATCATGTGCCCGCTGCCCATAATCCCGACGAGCATTTTTCCCTTCTTCTTCTTAACGACCTCTGCAATCGACTGGGCCATGCCGCGATCCCACAATTGTTGACCCTGTACGAAGCGCCTAAACTGTTTATTCTTCTGAAATGCCGCCTTCGCGACGTTCCCCGCATCGTGCCCCCCTTGACCAGCACCGGTGCCATGCATGCTAAAACTCGACGCCAGCATCTCGAGGTAATCCTCGCTAGCGGGGGCGGGGTCAGATATTCCCAACCGTTCCCCCTCCGAAATCGACTCCCATCCGTCCGTTCGTACTCTCTTTACCAGATCCTTCTCAACATTAAGCCCATAGACGGGAATACGGTTTATTCTCGCGAAATTCAGAATGGACGAGTAAAGCGACGCATCAAATTTCCAGTACTCGTACCACTTCGATTTCTTGAGAAACTCCGCTTCGCTTAATTCTCCAGCGATCCATCGGTCCAATACAGGCTGAGCACTCCGCGGAAGCATTTCCAGACCAATGGCGATATCGTTTCTATACCCGTTCAACGCGCTCAGCGTAGCGAGTTGCCATTGGTGGTGTCCCACACTGTCATGGAACTCGCCCAATAAAACGACCGACTTGTTGGCGAGCGTCGGTATTAAATTGGCAGTCGATAACGACTGCGATTTGCCCGGAATAATCCAACGAGCATCGGCGACACATTGATCACCGTCGCCGGAATCAACGGGTACATCCGCCGAAGCAGACCACGCAAGGCCTACAAAGCCCATGGCTGCAGCTGTTAGCACGCTCGCTGAAAAAATGTAGGGAGAAAACCACGAATATAATCGAGCCATTAAATTATTCCTTTTGGTTACATATCGATATCTTGGTTGCGGGCGCTGATGCCGTCACCTTCTAGGCAAACCGTATTACCAGCACCCTACTTTTCGCGCGCGTATACCTTATAGCCCGCGGGGGCTTTTCTTACCCGTGTCTACCCCATGTCGCTCCGCGTCCCCGCTTGTTCTTCTGCCCGTAAGCGGGTAACGAGGTGTTTCCTCCCGTATTTTTTATCCGTCGCAGATAGCGCTATGCCCCTCTTCCAAAAAATTGCTTTATAAAACAGATCGCTATACCATTACACATACGGCAGTACGAATTCGAGCAAAGGCGCAAGCACGTGGATGTGCAAGTGGCACGATAGGGCAGGAGCCCTACGTAACCGCTGGCGTAGGAGTAATGCAAGACGCCTACATGGGTGTAGGTGGTAGGGTAAAGCTACCGCGTCCTCGGCACCTGCGTTGCCCTACCACCTACATCCCTGTAGGCGTGCTCCCACGCGTTACCTAGGTAGGTAATGCAGGAACGATTACCGAGGCGCCTAGAGTCGTCGTCGCGTTTCTAATGGCGAAAAACGGGGCAATCTCACCTTTACGTATCGCCATACAGCGGGGTTTTCGCCAAGATAGCCCCCGGCGCTCTGGCCACGCCTACATTTACTCTATTTCAATGAAAAGTATGACCAAAATTTCTACCAAACATTCGATTTACTTGCGGTATCCTCGAAAGCGATAATCTCTCAAGTTGCCCCGCATAGCAAACGATAATATGATTATCAACAGGTGGAATTTCGCCTCATAAATTGTGCTTTCTTGGGTCGTTATTAGACTGGCCCCCAGCTGATCATGATCGCTAATTGGTAAGTGAACAAGCCAGAAGACAAACGTGTACCAGCAGCGTCCTAATATGCGGCAGTCTTTACTTTTATTAACAGTGCTAATTGCCGGGCTCGTTCGTCTCGACGTTATCTACGCCGACGATGAACCATTTATCGTTATTGACACGGTTAAGCTAACGCTCTCGGTATTCGAAAACAATAAATTACAAGCCCAATTTAAAAACATTTCGTTAGGTCGTGGCGGTGCGGGCATGGTGCGAAAAAAGGGCGACGCGCGCACGCCCTTAGGCGAATTTCGAATCGCTTGGATAAACCGAAATAGCCGTTATAAGTTGTTTTTCGGCCTAAATTATCCAAATCTGGAGTACGCTACGCGCGCCTACAATAACCGCCTAATAGGGCCCCAAGACCTCGCCGCGATCAAAACGGCCTTAAGAGGAAACAAAACGCCGCCGCAAAACACAGACCTGGGTGGCCACATCGGTATCCACGGTGTGGGACACGGCGATATACGTGTTCACAAAGCCTTCAACTGGACGGACGGTTGCGTTGCGCTAACGAACGAACAGATCGACCAACTGGCGAAATGGATCGCCATCGGAACAAAAGTCATCATCACCTAACCCTCCCCCCGAATCTTCCCGTTAAAAAGCCTGTTCGGCGCGTAGTGAGCACTACGTCGCTAAGTTAGGGCCACGGAAAAAAATAATTATCCAACCTTGCTTGTCTTTTTGCTCAGCTTCTGCGTTACGGCAAGTGGCGTCTGTCGTTACGTCACGCCCAACACTTGCCGCGCCTTGAGTCTGAGCAAAAATCCGGCGCAATTTTGGATTATTGTTTTTTTCCGTGGCCCTTGTCTCGATGCCCTCGCAATCGTGTGTAGTCGATGGCTCACACTAAGGCGCAGCAACGTTATCACTTGGCGCCGTCGTCGCCCGGCAGGTCAAGATACCTAGCGAGGAGCACCGTTTAGCCCTTGGCAATTGGCTCATTACAGGTTAAGGTACGCCGTACCTGCTGTATTGGGACGAATAATCTATGTAAAAACTTTAGAAAAGGGAACCACCGTGAACAGAAATACGAATCTATTGGCTCTTCCAGCTGTTTTTCTGCTTAGTCTTGGATTGCTTGGCGGTTGCGCCACAAACCAGGAAGCCCTTGAGCAGTTACGATCTGACGTAGACACGAGTACTTCTGGAGCAAGCGAAGCGAAAGATGCGGCAAACAGCGCCCAGCGATCGGCGGATGACGCAATGAGCGCTGCGACGCGTGCGCAGCGAAGCGCTGACGATGCTAGCGGGATAGCAAATGACGCGTTACGGGAAGCTCGCCAAGCCTCTTCGGCTACCGACAGCAACCGATCCGCCATTGACGAGCTTAATGAGAAGATCGATCGGATGTTTAAAAAAGCGATGAATAAATAACCTATCTGTTGCCTCAACAAAAAGCCTGTCACCCGCTGGCGACAGGCTTTTTTAATCCCAGCAATACAAAACCGTCGGCGAATCCGCGGTGAACGATATTCGCAATCCCGAATTGGGTGCAGTAGACGAGGCCTTAGGGCCGCGGAAAAAAATAATCGTCCAACCTTGCTTGTCTTTTTGCTCAGCTTCTGCGTTACGGCAATCGTTGCATATTCCAATATGCGCCGCTTGCCGCGCCTTGATTCTGAGCAAAAATCCGGCGCAATGTTTGGACAATTATTATTATCCTCGGCCCTTAACTACACCTACCGCGGGATATCCGAAGAAACGCGCCCATCCGTTAAAACAAACTGCGTAACGAGGTTTAACCTTACACGGTGAAGCATTTAACGTTGTGACCACAAGGCCTTATTGGCTCAGGTTCAGCTCTGTCGCGGCCGCCTTAATTTTCTCTTGAACCTTAGATTGAGTGTCGGACAAAACGGCAACCACGTCCAGTACCTCCGTTGAAACCTGAGTCGGAAGGCCTCGCGTTTCTTCTGAGACTTTCACGACTTTTTCCCAATCAATGGATGAATTACTCTCGGGGCTCACCTTCACAACCGCTTCAATAACCGGGGTTCGATTTCGGGCAAATTTCTCTACATCCTCGTCGAGGGGCGGATGTGCCTCGACATATAGCAATCCATTGCGCCACCCGGCTTTGTAGGGCTGGTTCACGATATGAACGGCGGTGCCGATCGGCACATCGTCAAACAGCGATTTGATGTCCTCGGGATAAAGACGAACGCAGCCATGAGTTACTCGCATCCCTACGCCATAGGGCCTATTCGTGCCATGAATGAGGTACCCGGGGATTCCTAGCCGCATTGCATAGGCACCCAGAGGATTGTCCGGCCCGGGCGGCACCCGCTTGGGTAAAATCTCGCCTCGCTCTTCGTGCTCCTTCCTGATGGATGCGGGCGGATACCACGAGGGATTAACCGCCTTCTTGGTGACTTTCGTGGTACCCAGCGGCGTGTTCCATTCAACCCGCCCAATGCTAACAGGGTGGGTGATGACAATAGGTACTTCGCCCGCTTCGACTTTCGGATAATAATAAAGGCGCATTTCCGGGACGTTTAACACAATCCCGTCCCGCGGCGCATCCGGTAAAACATACTGAGAGGGCAACAAAACCTCGGTTCCCTCTCCCGGTAACCAGGGATCGATGTCGGGGTTAGCTAAGGCGATTTCCTGAAACCCAAGACCGTAGCGCCGCGCGATATCCGACAGTGTATCCTCGTAACGCGCTTTGACGTAACGGGGAGAACCGACAACGTTGATGCCCTCAGGTGGCAGCACGAACGTATCGCCGTGGCTAATCGGGACCCAAAGCATCCCGGCCCAAGCGACCACGAAACAGTTAATTAAAACCGTAGCTCGAACAAGTATTTTTCTAGTAGATCCCATAACGATTAGCTATAGAGCAATTTCCTAAATAGTAATCTATATTTACGCTAAACCCTAGCCCGCATCTCTCACTAGAAAACACACGATGCGGTGTTGCGTAATTCTCTGTGCGATCATCGCCCGTTCTGCTGAGAAATGCGGGCTAGACCTACGGGCGCGGCACTACCGTATTCCGTGCCGGCGCTGTTCTTGCCGTACATAGGCTACGATGTGCGAAACATCTTCTGGTTTTACCGTCTTGACCGGGCGCATATCACCAAATTGCCAGTGGTGACTTCGCACCCCATCCTTGGCCGCGCGGTAGAACGTCATGTCCGCGTGGTGGCTCGGTGCGTATATTTTGTGCACCAACGGTGGTCCCTGCGTCGTTCCTTTACCGTGTTTTCCATGGCAACCCGCACAGTGGTTCCCAAACAACGTTTTCCCCTTATCGGCGTCGGCTACAAATCCAATTGGCGGCAAGCCCTGCTTAGCCCTTACCTCATCTGGATCCAGCTGGCCGCACGCAGCAACGAGGACTGTCCAACAAAACACACTTAGAAATAGCGGCTTAGCACCGGTGAACATTAAAACAAAGCGAAGCATCGTTACAAAACGTTACATTATACTGGTATTGGAACCAAATCGGGCCTAGCCCGCATTTCTCACCATCACATCAGCACGCTACCCGAAGTGTCCAACCCGGCAAAGCGTAATACTTCTCACGCCGTATCGAATCGCCGCGGCCTAGCGTGAGATTTTTTCCCAATCCGCTTCCAAACGTTTCGTCGATACGGGATAAGGTGTTCCGAGCTCCTGAGCAAAAACCGACACGCGATACTCTTCTAACATCCATCGAAAACGATCAGCGTCTGCGCCGAGCTCTAGATCTTCCTTCTGACCCTCAGCGAGTCGCCAATATTTTTCCCAGAAAGGTAACACGGTTGTCATCTTCCTCTTATCTCTTGCCGGATCCTGTTCCAACCTATCGAGCCGTTTTCCGATACCCCTGATATATCGTACGTAGTTCGTTAACGCGTCCCTGGATGTTTGGACGACAAAACCCCGGAAGATAAGATGTTCGAGCTGTTCGCGAATGTCGGCTAACGAAGCCAGCAGAGCCAAAGACTGTTTACCGTACAAACGAACGTAGAGCTTCTCATACTCCAAAAATATTTCTCCGACCAGCGCGCAGAGCTCGCTTGCCTCGAGCATTAAGTGCTTCACCGCTCGTTCCTTGCGTTCGTTAAACGCCTGTTGGGTTCGAATATCCGCGGGATCTGTCTGCAACGCACGGTCAACAATAACGTTCATCAGATCGTTTTTAAGCGACTCACACCGGCCGAGGCGTTGGTAGGCGGCGCACATGGCTCGAATATCTGGTAAATTATTTCGAACATATTTTACGCGGTGGCTTGCCTCTAACATAAATAGCCGCCGCACACCTTTGCGATGCTGGGAAAGCGCATTATGCTCATCATCGAAGATGACCACATCAACAGTGTCATCTCGCGCTACGATGGCGGGATGTCCGTATAACCGCGCCCCCGCTTGTTCAAATTCGATCCGTCGAGGCAAATCTCCAAAATCCCATCGTGTTACGGCTTGTCTTTCCAGCCCGGTTTTGGGTATCGCTTCATACTGCTGCTGCGCCGTCACGCCGTGTTGCGCCCTAAGCCGCTCGAGATCACGCCCAACCGCCACCACACGCCCTTCTGCCGTGACAACACGATAATTCATGAACAAATAGCTTGCCACGGTAGCCATGCGCCAACTTTCGGCAGGAACCTCAACGCCAGTCATTTCACCTAATTGCGTTGTTAAGGCGTGTAACAACGAATGTTTATAGGGCGTTAACGCTTCTACACAATGATCAGCAACGCTCGGAACAGGGACGAATGAGCGTCTTAACGACTTGGGCAACGACTTGAGTAGCGCGATAATTTTTTCCCGTAACAATCCCGGAACAAGCCAATCAAAACCATGCTTAGGCAATAAATTAAGCGCGAACACCGGCACGGTAACGGTAACGCCGTCCATGTCGTGACCAGGCTCAAAAAGGTAATTTAGGTTAAAACGCAAACCTGCAACGGCGATCTCATCGGGGAACTGCTCCGCCGCGACCTCACCGACTGGCTGCAGCAACATCTCTTCCTGCCTCATGAACAATGCCTTCCGGTCTTGCAAGGCGGCGCGACGATACCACTTTGAGAACGTAACGCCGTCGTGGACGCTGGCGGGTATGCGCTCATTGTAGAATTGGTAGCGCGCCTCTTCATCCGCTACGATATCCCGCTTCCTTAACTTGTGCTCGAACCCTTCAAGTCGCCGGATTAGCGATTGGTTATCTTTAACGAAATCCGCTTCGCCATCATATTCCCCTTCTACAAAGGCGTGACGAAGAAAGATCTCCCGTGCCTCGAGCGGGTTGATCCGCGCATAATTCACCCGCCGCCGCGGGTTGACGATCAGACCGTAAAGCGTGGTTCGCTCATAAGCGAGCACTTGGGCGGATTTTCTACTCCAGTGCGGTGAAAAATAGTCGCGGCGACACAGTAACGGCGCCAAATGCTCAACCCATTGCGGTTGAATTTTAGCCGCGCAACGCGCATAAAGCCGAGACGTTTCAACGAGTTCCGCCGATACAATCCATTTAGGCCTTGTTTCGAACAATGCGGAACCGGGAAATAAATATAACTTCTTCTGATGGGTGCCCGTATAACTGTGCTTATCGGCTTTACACGCAATATTGGTCAACAGCCCTGTTAATAGCGCTCGATGAATTCCAGAATAATCGGCATCGTCTTGGTTAGGGCGTAATCCCATCTCGGTGACAAGACCGTACAGCTGCCGGTGGATTTCTCGCCACTCTTGGACACGTATGAAAGAGAGGTACCGATCCCGGCACAACGTACGCATTTTATTTTTCGACAAGTGCTTACTTTGCTCGGCTAAGAAACGCCACAGCGAAAGGAATGAAAGGAAGTCCGAACGTGTGTCGCTAAACGGCATGTGCGCTTCGTCGGCGGCGTTTTGTCGCTCCTGTGGTCTTTCCCGAGGATCTTGTACCGCCAGCGCTGAGGCGATAATGAGAACTTCGCGAAGACAGTTCTCGTCATTGGCTGCGAGAATCATCCTGGCAATGCGCGGGTCGATGGGGAAACGTGCTAAAGAATAACCAAGCGCTGTGAGTTCTCCTGCTGAGTTCAGGGCGCCAAGCTCCTCCAACGTTCGAAATCCGCCTCGAATCATACGCCGGTCGGGAGGGTCAACAAATGGAAACGCCGTGATATCGCCGATTCCCACCGACTTCATGCGTAAAATGACGCTAGCGAGGTTCGTGCGCAGCAACTCGGGCTCCGTGAAACGGGGACGATCGAGGTAGTCTTGTTCCGAATACAGTCGAATGCACACGCCGGCACTCATTCGCCCACACCGCCCCTTACGCTGATCTGCGCTGGCGCGAGAGACTTTCTCCACCGGCAACCTTTGTACCTTCGTCCTGAGACTATACCGGCTAACGCGGGCATAGCCAGGATCAATAACGTAGCGGATACGCGGTATGGTCAACGATGTCTCAGCAACGTTGGTGGCCAAGACAATGCGCCGTTTCACGCTAGGCTTAAATACGCGACTCTGCTCCGCGGCGCTAAGCCTAGCGTAAAGGGGCAATATTTCTGTGTTAGCGGGGTGATGCTTACGAATTTGTTCGGCGGTGTCTCGGATTTCGCGTTCACCACTGAGAAATATCAAAATATCCCCTTCGCCGCGGGTCTCCGCAATTTCATCGAGGGCGTTTGAGATTGCGTGTTGGCCGGCTAAGTCCCTTGCGTCTTCTACCGCCTCAACCACTGGGCGATAGCGAACCTCTACGGGAAACGTTCGACCAGAGACTTCAGTGATGGGCGCATCGCCGAAAAAAGCGGAAAATCTTTCGACATTTATAGTCGCTGAGGTAATGATTACCTTAAGTTCGGGTCGCTTTGGCAGTAGGGTTTTCAAATAACCCAATAAAACGTCAACGTTCAGGCTGCGCTCGTGCGCTTCGTCAAGGATTAACGTGTCGTAAGCGCGCAATAACGGATCACCGTGTATTTCCGCTAGTAAAATGCCATCGGTCATTAACTTAATATAACCGTCAACGCCGCTCCGATCCGTAAAACGGACTTTGTATCCGACCACGGAGCCTAATTCGGAACTCAGTTCGCCGCTAAGTTTCTCGGCAATACTTCGCGCCGCAATACGCCTCGGTTGAGTACAGCCAATCACGCCATAAACACCCCGTCCTGCCGCTAAACAGATCTTAGGAAGTTGCGTTGTTTTCCCAGAACCGGTCTCCCCTGCGACGATTAGGACTTGATGCGCTAAAAGTAGCTTCTTGATTTCTGCTACATGCGCGGTGATAGGCAGCTCATCAGGAAACCGAGGCGCTGGCAATAAGCGTTTTCGCGTTTCGCTACGCGTTGTCGAAGCATCGACTTCTACCTGGAGATGCGCGATCGCCTGATCACAATTCTCGCCCTGTCCCGCGCGCTTCACGATACGGTGAAAACGACGACGAAAGCGCCCCCGATCAGCGATCATGCAGTGCTCGATACTTGAAAAAATCCTCTGATATTCTTTTTTCACTGCATTTCTAGTTGCTATTAAGCGATAGTTTCACTGCGTAGACATCGCCGCAGCCACACAAAAGCCGAGAATAATAGCGTCTGAGCGATGAAACCGAACGGAGAGAAACGGTAAATTCGCCGATTTTACGCTTACCGATCGTCGTTAGGGCCACGGAAAATAATATTTATCCAAAATTGCGCCGGATTTTTGCTCAGATTCAAGGCGCGGCAAGTGGCGCATATTGAAATATGTAACACTTGCCGTAACGCAGAAGCTGAGTGAAAAGACAAGCAAGGTTGGATAATTA
>CALZJI010000052.1 GCA_945787615.1 uncultured Chromatiaceae bacterium
AAAATAGTTATCCAACCTTGCTTGTCTTTTCACTCAGCTTCTGCGTTACGGCAAGTGTTACATATTTCAATATGCGCCACTTGCCGCGCCTTGAATCTGAGCAAAAATCCGGCGCAATTTTGGATAATTATTATTTTCCGCGGTCCTAACGCGGACGTTACGATAAGAAAATGCATTGTCTATCACACCCCTTCATCCCCACCTTTCGCGCTGCGAGGCCAAGGGTACGAAGGGAAAAGGGAACGCCGCATTTTCTACAGTTGCGCTCCGTTTCCGCGAATTAACATGTACGTCGGTCAATGCTGTCCGCGAAGTTTACAGCAGACGGTCGCGAGAAGTAAAAGGCGCCATGGCGATGTAAAATTACGGAGATCGCCATCAAAGCGGTCTAAGCGCCCAATAACGTAACCGGTCTTTGATACGCGGTGCTAAATCTCGATCGCCCGGCGCCAATCCGTTTAACACGCCGATTAAGTCGTTGATAACGCGTTGCTTGCTGGCGTAATAAGAGTGAAAATCCGGAACGCTCCACGGCGTCACGTCGATATCCGATGCATCAACAGTATCGATTCCTTCGGTCACCGAAAGTGGCAGCCCCAAACGCCTAGCGCTAAGTACCGTCGAAGCATCCAAAGCTTTATCCTTGTCCGAGGCGTAAAGCGTCCAACGCTTTGCCAACGCGAGCACGCTGGGAGCTATCTGCTCGGTAAATACTCGAGCGTCGAAATCCGGGGCGGCCAAAATCACGTTTTCAAACAGCGGACCGATTCCTACGTCGGCCTTCAAGGCGATACGATGTAGGGCCCGAATCAGGCCTTGATTCCCCATGCTATGGGCGATGAGACTGAGGCGCTGCACCCGCGCTTTATCGACTAAGTCTCGGAGAAAGCGCTCGATGTACGGGACGCTCCACTCGACGTCTTCGCGGTCTGATAAATACGCAAGAAGACTGCCGTTAGACGGCCATGAGAACATGATTGGCGCACCGTCATAGTTTAAGTCATAAGCGATCTGCGCAGTCCTTCTCGCCGCCTTATCAAAACTCACGTTAAAGCCGTGAACAAAGACAAAGGCATTGCGTCGTACAACGTCGCCTGAAGAAGATTGAGCGAAAGTTTCGTCGAGTTCGCTTGCCAGACCCTCCCAAGAAAACGACTGCACTTTCCGCAGCACCATATGTTTTCTTGGATCTTCTTGCCACTCGAAACTGAGTACGGATGGCCGTTCAATTCGTCCTTTTCTATGCACGGCGACGGGGATCGACACTTCGCAGCGCCCGTAACTCACCACCTTTTGCCGTGGAGCGCGTTCGCCGCTAAAGTATTTCGTAGCCTCAAGCCGTCGCGTCGTCGCGTAGAAAATCTTTTGGATAAAGACACCTTGTTTATCGCCGGATGGCGTGGACTCTGGGTGGCCGAAGAGCTTACGCGCTCCCGTACCCGCGGCCAACGCGCGTCCTTTCGCGCGTTTGATGTAATCAACGATCGCGCGTACCGTGTTTAGTTCGATGGATGGAGGTTCTACGTCGTGTGTTTCGCATATCATAGCGACGATTTCGAACGCGTCCATCGGATCGGCCGAAAGATCGTCCCAAAGATGAGAGTCTTCCGTAATCGTATCCTTCGAAACACCAAAATAGCGTGCGATGGCTCGCTTGACGTCTTCCAGGATAGTGGTGGATGCGCCGGTTTGCTGGTTAGCGTCTTGGCCATCGAGGCGGACAAGTAAATCGTGTTGTGGAATGTCTTGTGAACGCGCTGTAAACGGCGCATTGTTCAAAGCAGGTGTTGCCGACACAGAAATACTTGTTACAAAAAACAAACCCACCGAAAAAGTCGCCGCTGAGAACGCTCGCTTGTTCATCTTTCCACTGACTCGTCATTCATATATTTATTTATTAGAGTTTAGTGATATTAGACGGTAGATTCAGGGTGCGACCTTAATAGAATAACACGAATTCGATTCGGCGCTAGCGCGAGCAAACCGTACCGACATACTTGGTCATTGCCGCAAGAACAAAGCAATTGGCGTCGTTCTGCGGTCTTACTAGAAATGCTGTGCCTCGAACATGATGTCTGGTAGACTTTGTAGAAACAAGAACGACCAATCGGCGCGAGGCGCCGTATGACGTATAGCAAGGCCGTCTCTGCGAGGACTCCAACAACACCTTAGTATTCGAGGTTGCGTATACAGGGGATTTTCGAAGATGACGGTATGGTTGGAATGTCCGCGCATGATGGAGTCGCCGGCGTTAACCACTGTCAAATCTCATTTCTAGAATCGGATCGGCGACGTTGATCGATTTGGTTCGTCTATTCAGCGTATTAAAACCAACGGACGGTGAACGTAATAAAATATATCGGCGCGTCGACGCGCCTGTGGTAGTAGTTCATAGCCCATCGGATGGAAGAGGCTGCAACGCCTGGTATCGATCTAGTAAAGCGTTTAGGCGCTCGATTTTTTTTCAGCGTTAGGTTTAGCCTAATAACGCCGATTGTTTTAATAACATGGAACTCTAATTTCGGCTCCATTTTCGATTTTTACACAACCCGTTATACAGGAGACGATACCGATGAAAAGAAATTACGTAACAGTTACGGTTGTTCTTCTTTACTCTGTACTTTACGGTTGCGCGACCGAACCGGCGCAACAACAAGGTGTTGAGATACCAACAGGTGTTGGTGAGCAACTTCTGTGGAGTTCCGCTTCCGAGCGCCCAACGTGGGCCATGGAGGAACCTGAAGCGAGCAGTGGCGTCATGTCTTTCGTCGGCTTATCAGGCAACATGGCGACTGAGCGACTTTCCCGCGACGATGCGCGCCGCGATGCGATAAACAATGTCGTCGCCTATATGGGAACGCTGGCCAAAGATAAGTTTGAACGCGCACGCGTCAGTTTTGGCCTCGAAAGCAGCGTTGTCGATCCAACAACGAGTTCAAGGGAATTTGAGAAGCAGCTGGCCGTTAACATTGCAAACCGAGTCAAGTCAAAAAAATGGTATTCCGAAAAGTGGCAAACAGAAACCGGGATCGCATATCGGACTTTTCTCTTATCTGAGGTGCCTGTGCAAGCGCTAGATGAATCATATAGAAATATGGCTACGGATATGGCCAGAAAGGCTGAGCAACGCGCCAACGACGAGGCGGACCAACTCGCTAAAGCTCAGGCAGAGAAAGCTGCAGATTTTTGGAAGCAGGTGAAAGAACAAGGTCTAGTCGAATAAGCGCCGGCCCCCCTTTACCTGCAACGCGATAGGGGATGCGCTCACGCCATCAACCGTTATTCCGAGTACCGCCGTCACAGTTCTTGACGGCAACACCTCGGAACAATATATATTTTCTCGCATTTTTTTCATCCCGAGCAACCGCGTCGCCCATCCTTTCGGAATGTATAGTATTGTTCTACAGAAACTCCCTAGTTCTGGTATACTATTTCTAGCAGCGAAAATACAAGGGGCTGCAAGTTCCCACCGCAACTCAGAAATACATAATAATGGGAGGAACGAAGCCATGAAGACGCATTACTTGTGCAGTACGCTTTGGATACTGTTGATCAGTACCGTAATTACTACCTCGATTCAGGCCGCCGAACAAACAGGTCTTATACGCGGCAATTCCGAAATTTCCATCTATTCCACGCTAAACTTTATAAGCCCCGACGAGGGCGACACCTTTACTTTCGGCACCATAGGCGGGTCGTACGGTTACTTTATAACCGATTTGTTCGAATTGGGAATAGGCGGCGACTATTTTCGATCGGAATCCGATGGTTTTGAAAGCAACACCATAAGCTGGCGGCCATTTTTTAAGTATCATTTCCTCGCAAGTCCAACCGTTGCGCCGTATGTCACCGCGTTTTTTTCATACGGCTTCACCGAAAACAAGTCCTCGGGAAGTACTACCTCGGAGACAACAACGCTCGGGGCTGGTTTCGGCGGGGGCATTAAGTTCTTCGTGACCGATGCCGTTTCTCTCGGTCCGGAATTGATCTACGACTACCAGGAAACGGAAACGGAGGACAACGTCACGAGCGACCAAACCACCGTTACTGCGCTGTTCGCCGTGAACGCCTATTTTTAGGTATAAAATAGCGAGAGCATGATAGTCCAACAGTCTCGGGAAGAACATTAGAACACTACAGTGTTCTACGATTTTTTCGTAGCGAAAAAGTGCGTTGCGGTGGTCGCGCGTACGGTTGATATCGAACGTCCGACACGGTCGGTAGCCTTCCAGTGCGTGATCGCCCTACGCGAGCCCTTTGACGCCCCAATGTCCATGGCGGTGCCGAGGATTGTAATATAAGTGATGATTCATTGGCGATGTCTTAGATTATGAACATTCGCTCGATTGTCATTTTAGGTCTGTGCACGGTTAGCGCGCTAACAACGGTCGCCGCTGCGCCAGTATTGATACTCCTTGTTGATGAAATAGAATCGCGAAGTTCGCTCGCCGGGATTACGTTCACCCCCTATAACAACTGGCTGGTCTCGTTTGGCCATAGCGGAATAAATCGCGTTTGGGACATTGATAGCGGCGAGCCGGTGCGGACGCTCACGAGCAAACAGCGTGTCAATGTCGCGGCTCTCGACGCCGACCAAGTCTTTATGGCGACTGGAGGCGCCAAAGGCAAGGTACAGGTCTGGGATTTCGAAGACGGCGCATTAAAGCATTCCCTAAAAGCGCACTCTGGAGCCGTTCTTGCTGTTGCCTTCAGCCCCGACGGCAGGCTCCTCGCCACAGCCGGAGAGGACAAAACAATCTGGCTATGGAACGTTAAGTTTGGCAGAAAGATCGGTTACCTAAAAGGCCACCAAGACAGCGTCCATACGCTCGCCTTTGGACCGCGCGGCCAAACGCTGTTTTCCGCCAGTAAAGATAAAACGGTCCGCATCTGGGACATCGCTACAAAAAAGGAACGACGCAATATTGTAGAATCTGGGGCCCAACACGGTGAACTAAACGATGTCGCGTTTTCGGCATTTCGCGGGATGATGGCTATCGGTATAACTGAGGTTAAACGCGCAACCGGCAGTCGCCGCGCAGCCGTCGGACGCCCGCAATGGCGATACCTGGTAAAACTGCGCGATAGCATGACTGGCGAGGAGATGGGTGAACTCATCGGGCATGTTCAGACCATAACGACGGTGGCTCTCAGCCCAAACGGGCGTTTAGTCGCATCGTCTGGCAAAGACAAAACATTGCGCATATGGGATACGGCCCGTCACAGTCAGATTACTTCGATCCCGTTGACGAGTCAGATAACCGCTTTAGCGTTCAGTCGCGATGGGCGGCGAATTGCTACCAGCAGCAATGACAAGACGATTCGTATCTACGAGGTTAGCGGAGACGATGCCCCTGCGGTGTTAGCCGCGCAGCCGTCGCGTTCACGTGAGCAGACCGAAATCCCTCGATCGTCGCAGGCTCCGGTAAGACGCGGTGACACCTACGCTGTTGTAATTGGCGTTAGCCGCTACCGAAACCCGCGAATCAATCCACTTAAATATGCCGACGATGACGCCGAAGCGTTTTACAACTTTTTGGTTTCTACAGCTGGTGGACGGATTCCACCGGAAAATGTTCGGCTGCTACTCGATCAGGACGCGACTCTGGTTAACATCAAGGTCGCCTTGGGCGTATTTTTATCGAAGAAGGCCAAAAAAAGCGATACGGTCATGATCTACTACGCTGGCCACGGGGCGCCGGAAACCGATCTAACGGGTGTTGCCGACGATGGGCTCACCAAATACCTTGTTCCTTTCGATGCCGATCCAGACCTGCTCTACGCCACAGCGTTTCCTATGCCCGAAGTCGAAACTATATTTCGCCGCGTCGAGGCGGAACGCATCGTCTTTTTTATGGATACGTGTTACAGCGGCGCAGCGGGTGGTCGGTCCTTTATGAGTAACGTTCTACGCCAACGCGGACTTACGATCTCTCGGCGTTTTCTCGATAGCCTCGTTTCGGGTTCCGGGCGCGTAGTGGTTACCGCGAGCCGCCCAAATGAGCTTTCCCTAGAGATGGACAAACTCCGCCATGGGCTGTTCACCTACTACCTGTTGGAAGGACTAACAGGCAAGGCTGATGCAAACCGCGACGGCGCTGTAACCCTTAGAGAAACGTATGATTATCTGGAGCTTAACGTAGCGAGCCAAGCGAGGGCCGTCGGCGCCAATCAACATCCGGCTATGTTCGGCTCCTTTTCTGGACGTATCGTCCTTAACACGCCATGAAATAAGCGCTTAGCTTCTTAGATCGCTGGTTCATCAGCCCTGTTAACCAGAGCATCATTCACTTTCATGAGTTTACGGCACAAAGCTGATCGAGTTCGCGAAGGAAATGGCTAAAAATCTATTATGAAGGTTATTTTTCGAACGGTCGTTCTTGTCGTTCTGCTATCCGGGTGCGCTCAGGTGCCGGTTCCGTTCGACTATGCGGACAAAACCGCCTCGCACAGCATTCAGGACCCGGAAAAATCGGAATTGGGCCGGCATTTCGCAGCGGCCGTCGACCGGCACCATTTGGATTCGGGGTTTCTTTCATTGGAACGAGGAGAAGAGGCGCTGTTATGGCGTGGCGCCTTGGCCGATCGAGCACGACAAACCATTGATGTCCAGTATTTCATATGGAGCGAAGACAATGTGGGCACAATTGCGGCCGAAACGTTGCTCCGTGCAGCCCAGCGCGGCGTTCGAGTCCGCGTTCTAATGGATGACCTTCTTATCGCCACCGATCCTCGATTCTTAGCCTTCCTTAACGCCCACCCCCGGATACAAATACGCTTATACAACCCTACCGGGGTCTTAGGGCGCGAACCGGGCAGAAAAAAACGCGCCTTTCTTGGTGACTTCAAACGGCTAAACCGGCGCATGCACAATAAAGCCTTTGTTGTTGACAACGCTGTCGCCATTATCGGCGGACGCAACATCGCCGATGAGTATTACGATTTGGACCTAGACTTTAACTTTCGCGATCGCGACGTACTGGCGGCAGGGCCAATCGTGGAAAATATTTCGCATAGTTTTGACGAATACTGGAACAGTTATTGGTCAGTGCCCGTTGAGGCGTTGCTCACGGAAGCGATTGATCCAAAGGAACGACATGACTATTTCGCAAAACTGTCACACTATTCCGCCGATCCAAAAAACTATCCGGAGCGTTTCCGACAGGGCCTAAAACGCATCGACAAACGCATTAACGAACTGCCAGAAGAGCTAATCTGGGCGAGGGCCGAGTTGATCTATGACATCCCTGGCAAGAACGACGATCCGCACCGGCTTGATGCATTTGGGCGTAGCGGAGAGGTACTCACGGAAACAGCATTAAACGCGAAACATGAGATCCTTGCAGAGACGCCTTATCTGGTACTGGTGCCGGGCACATTCGAGGTCGTCAAACGCTTACTCAAGCGTGGCGTGAACATTCGGATACTTACCAATTCTTTTCAATCGACCGATAATCTCGCCGCTTTTTCGGGCTACAAACGCCAACGTAAGAAAATACTATCGATAGGCGTACAGTTGTATGAGTTCAAAGCCTACTCGGCGTATCGAGAGGAAATCGTAACGCGTTCTCCACTGTTGGAGGAACAGTCGTTGTTAGCGCTCCATGCCAAAACCGTTGTCTTTGACCGTAAAAGTGTCTATATCGGTTCATTCAATATGGACCCGCGCTCGACACATTTGAACACTGAAATGGGCTTGCTCATCCACAGCCCCGCATTCGCCCAGCAAGTGGCCAGCGCTATAGAGCGTGATATGAGCGGCGTCGCCAGTTGGCGGTTATCCCTTGATAAATCGGGAAAGTTATCATGGCGTAGTCGGGAAGATAACGGAGAAGTACGACATGATTCCGAGCCTAACGGCAATATCGGAAAACGGATTCGCGTGTTCTTGTATTCACTGTTGCCCTTGACCCCGTATCTCTAAGAGCGCAAGCGGAACAATCGATCCTACTGCAGATCACAGGCGCTATGGGCTCGCGCCAACATTAATTCACATTTTGGGCGTCGAGGCGCTCGCCTGGCAAAGCTACCGCGTCCTCGGCAACCGCGTCCTGCGTTGCCCTACCACCTACCTCCATGTAGGCAAGGCGTAAAAACGCCGGAATATAAATATCTTTCAAGTTTTTGCAAAGCTTCCGCGTCCTGCTCTCGCTCCTTACCTACGTCCATGTAGGCAAAGCTTCCGCGTCCTGCTCTCGCTCCTTACCTACGTCCATGTAGGCAAAGCTACCGCGTCCTCGATTGCCG
>CALZJI010000053.1 GCA_945787615.1 uncultured Chromatiaceae bacterium
CACATAACGCTATTTGTTCCACGGTTAAGTCCTAACAAAGGCCTCCGGCGTATACGCAGCCACTAAGGGCTCGCGTCAAAATGACTTCACATGTTGGACGTCGCTCCATCGCGTCCGGCTACCTTGCCTACAGGGGTGTAGGTGGTAGAGCAACGAAGGACGCAGTTGCCGAGGACGCGGTAGCTTTGCCTACATGGATGTAGGCAAGGGGCGAGAGCAGGACGCGGTAGCTTTGCCAGGCGGGCGCCGCAACGCTCTAAAAATGTAAACTTATTTTTGTGCGAGCCCTAAGGTAGATGCGTAAAGAGTCGCTGGCTCCGACTCACAATAGGTCGGGAGTGCTGTGCACACCCGCAACAACGATGCATTTTGGCGTTACATGGCGGTAGCTATATGATCGTGTTTCCGTCCGGGTGCTCCAAGTGAATGGTTTCCAGTACATCGCCGAGCACGGTGATGTGCCCCGTGTGGCGATCGCCACCGTTAGTGCTGAATTCAAAAGTATATTGGCGACGAATTCTCAAACGTCCCCCAGGATTCCGCCCCAAGCCCAGGCGGGATAGGGCTACGGTTTGATCGAGTAGTTGTACTTCGAGCTGTTTGCATGCTTTGGCGCTGGCCTTTATAGCCCGTTCTCGCGCGCGCAAGCTGTCGGTCCACAACCAGGTGATGAGTAAAACGACAATGATCGCAGTTAAGGTGGTAGACATGGTTATTGCCCAAGGTTTTGTCCGTTCCTTCAATTTTAGAATTATGCGGTGATTCGATCCATTTAAGCCACTTTTCTGGGGAATAATCCGCTCAAACCACCGCTCCCGCACGATCTCCTGCGCCGGCGTGGCGCGAGCCCTAAGTGCAGTGTCACCGTTTACTTTTTCGATTCGGCCTCCAATCGCTCCGATGTGTCAAGCCAACGTTCCTCGGCGTCGCTGATCGCTTGTTTGATGCGAGCTTGTTCTACTAAGAGGGGCTTCAATCGTTCCTTTTCTGTGTCGTAGAGCGCGGGATCGCTGAGTTGTTGCTCAAGGGCGGATTTTTTTTCGTTGAGTTCGGTTAACCGCGTTTCAAGGTCTTGCAAGGCGGTTTTAAGAGGCTTAAGACGTTGTCGTTGTTGCGCCTCCAGGCGTTTTCGATCTTTGCGCGCTGCGGCGCTGTGTACAGTGCCGAGGGAAGTTTCGGTTTCCTCGTTTTCTTTTCGGCTCTTCAATAGCCACTGCCGATAGTCGTCAAGATCGCCTTCGAACGGCGAGGCCGCGCCCTCGGCGACAAGCCAGAATCGATCTGACACACTTCGTAATAAGTGTCGGTCGTGGGAAACGATGAGCATGGCCCCTGAATAATCTTGCAGCGCCACGTTTAAGGCGTGGCGCATTTCCAAGTCCAGATGATTGGTCGGTTCATCGAGTAGGAGCAAATTTGGTCTTTGGTAGACAATCAATGCCAGCACCAGGCGCGCTTTTTCCCCGCCAGAGAGCGGCGCCACCCGCTCGAGGGGGGTATCGCCGATGAAACCGAAACCGCCGAGGTAATCGCGAAGCGATTGTTCGGCGCCGTCTGGGTCTAAACGTTGCAGATGCTCAAGGGGTGTCTCGTCTGGATGTAATTCTTCCAGTTGGTGCTGGGCGAAATAGCCAATGCGGAGCGTCGGTGCGGTTTCTTTACTTCCGGCTAAGGGGGCGAGTTTCCCCGCCAGCGATTTAATGAGGGTCGATTTGCCAGCACCATTAGGCCCCAATAAACCAATGCGGTCTCCCGGCACCAAACTTAGTTTAACATCGCTCAATATTTTTGAATTGTCATACCCTAATGTCGCGTCGTTAAAGCACAGAAGCGGATTGGGCGTTTTGTCCGGCTCGAAAAAGGTGAAATGAAACGGTGAATCGACGTGCGCCGGCGCGATACGTGCCATGCGTTCCAGCGATTTGAGGCGGCTTTGGGCCTGGCGCGCCTTTGTCGCCTTCGCCCGAAACCGTTCGACGAAGCGATGGATATGCGCGATCTCTCGCTTCTGTTTCTCATAGGCGGATTGTCGGTGGGCCAAGTCTGCCGCGCGCCGCTTTTCGAATTCGGAGTAATTACCACTGTAGAGTCGAATGGTACCGTTTTCAATATGGGCTACGTGGTTAACAACGCTATCGATAAAATCTCTGTCGTGAGAAATTAAAAGCAGGGTTCCCGCATAACCTTGTAGCCATTGTTCAAGCCAAATTACCGCATCTAAATCTAAGTGGTTCGTCGGTTCATCCAACAGTAGCAAATCAGAACGACACATTAACGCCTGGGCCAAGTTGAGCCGCATGCGCCAACCCCCCGAGAAGGATCGAACGGGCAACGAATCTTGACAGGCGGTAAAGCCTAGCCCGTGCATTAAGCGCGCCGCGCGACTCTGTGCGCGATACCCATCGATAGCGTCGAGTTTCGCGTGTAGAGTAGCCACATGTGCGCCCCTATGTTCAGTTTCCGCCTCGTTAAGTTCGGTTTGAATGTTGCTCAATTCTTTGTCGCCGTCCATGACATATTCAATAGCCGGGCGATCAAGGGCGGGTGTTTCCTGCGCCACATGGGCCGTCACGAGGCGGGGGGGTCGGCTTAGATCGCCGCTGTCGGCATGGATCTCGCCGAGGAGTAACGCGAACAAGCTCGATTTCCCGGCGCCGTTGGCGCCGGTGATCCCGATTTTATTTCCGGCGTGAATCGTGAAAGTAGCCTCACCGAATAATTGCCGGTTGCCACGACGAAGGGCGAGATTGCGGAAAGATAACATGGTAGCATCTCACGTTGTAAGAAACGCATTAGCGAACAGGTGGCCTGATGTAGCATCTTGTTAGTATAGTTGACGTCACACCCTAGACCGACATATCTTGTTGAGGGACTGCTGCAACGATATTCCGCGATACGATCGCCGTTACGCCGGCTGCCGACGTAACGCTAAGTGGCAACAGAAAAAGAACCCGAACCGGGAAATAGTTTTACATGAGCCAACCAGGCGTAGGGCGACCGTTTCTGCTTTGATCATGGAGAGACGCTATGTGAAGCCATGTGAGACCATGCGATACAATGTGAGACCGAACCAAAACGAAAATCCGCGTGAAAGTCGGTATAATAGCATATTTAAGTTCGTATCGAACCGTATTGGCAAACTTGCAGTGGCCGACTCATGGCAGCAGTACTGTGTTGGTCTGAAAAAAGGTGAAACGTCATGGGCGAAGTGATACCCTTTAAGCGTCCGAAGCCAAGTGAAAAGCACCGCGGCAAGACAATGTGCAAGAGTGGATTTCACAAGTGGGAAATTCAGAAAGAGAAAGAATTTGACGTCAAGCAGGGTAAGCTCGTAACTGTTTATTGCTGTAAACGGTGTGGTACTCGTAAAACGAAATCCCATTAAATGAGCCTGCGGTTGTCAGCAGGCTGTTCGGAGTCGACGATCCGGTTTGGTGTCAAGTGCAGGGCAACGCGGAGCCGGGAGAGCGTGTCGAGACGAGAGTATCGCTCGTTGCGAACGGCAAATGAATAGGTGTTGTTATGGATAACTTTGCATCAGCAGCACGTCGATTAGGCTTTAGCCGTGATGAAACACATGCTTTCCCGGCGCTCCGCACCTATTTCCTACAGGTGCGGAAACAATCGGAATTACTATGTGAACCGTTAACCATAGACGATTACGGCATCCAAACGATGCCGGACGTCAGCCCGCCAAAATGGCATCTTGCGCACGTAACGTGGTTTTATGAAACGTTCTTGCTCAAACCTTTCCTCCCCAGCTATCAGCCGTATCATCCTAAGTTTCATTATCTTTTCAATTCGTACTATGAAACCGCTGGAACGTTTCATCCGCGTCCTGAAAGAGGAAATCTGTCTCGGCCAACGGTTGAAGAAGTCTATCGATATCGATCGTATGTCGATGAACATATGCTCGATTTGCTCAACCGGACGCAACTAAATCATTATGAGGAGATTGCTACGCGAACGATCTTGGGCTGCAATCACGAACAGCAACACCAAGAACTGCTACTTACCGACATTAAACATATTTTAGCACGTAATCCCTTACGTCCCACTTATAGGGTTGATCTCGACACACCGACGGGTCACGCGGTGGCCGTTGAGTGGGGTGCGCATCCGGCCGGGGTTGTGGAGGCGGGATATGACGGCGATGGATTTTGTTTCGATAACGAGAGGCCGCGGCATAAGGTGTACCTAACGCCATTTAGACTGGCCTCGCGTCTTACAACTAATGGCGAATATTTAGAGTTTATGGAAGCCGGTGGCTACGAGAATGTGGAGTTATGGTTGTCAGAAGGTTGGAAAACAGTAGCACAACAAGGTTGGCGAGCGCCCCTTTATTGGGAGAAGATTGACGGACAATGGTGGTATATGACGTTAGCCGGTTTGCAGCCGGTCAACGAACAAGCGCCTGTCTGTCATGTGAGTTTTTACGAGGCGGATGCGTATGCGCGGTGGCGGGGTGTATCGCTAGCGACCGAAGAGGCGTGGGAATCCGTGGCGTCAAAACAACCGGTGACCGGCAATTTCGTTGAAACAATGTATTTCCAACCCGCTCCGGCGCGTTCCGATACCGCCGTCGCGCAGATCTATGGGGATGTGTGGGAGTGGACGCGCAGCGCCTACACTCCATACCCGGGCTTTCGCCCGTTGGAGGGAACCCTCGGCGAATACAATGGCAAATTTATGTGCAGCCAGATCGTGCTGCGAGGTGGGTCGTGCGTGACACCCCAGAACCATATACGCGCCAGTTACCGAAATTTTTTCTATCCCGCAGACCGCTGGCAATTCACGGGTATACGTCTTGCGGAGGAGCAGGCGTGAAGTTGGAGGTTCATGGCGCGGTCAACTTTTACGATTACCGTCCCCAGTTAGCGGATTTCTACACCGAAGTGGTCGACGGCTTAAGTCAGACGCCCAAGGCTCTGTCACCAAAGTATTTTTATGACGAGATTGGGTCCAAGCTCTTTGATGAAATATGTGAGTTATCCGAATATTACTTAACGCGTACCGAAACAGCATTGCTTAAAGCATGCGCTCAAGAAATTACGGCTCTCGTAGATGAAGGATGTTTGCTTGTGGAGCCAGGAAGTGGCAGCAGCAACAAAGTTCGACTGCTATTGAACGCGTTGAAGCCCCATGCCTATTTGCCCATGGATATTTCGAGAAAACATCTACTCGCATCGGCTGAGAGTCTTTCTATGGATTATCCGTGGCTGCGGGTTCATGCGGCATGTGTCGATTTTAGCGAACCGCTAGAACTGCCCTACTCGGCGCCTGGTGGGAAATGTGTTGCATTTTTTCCTGGTTCAACGATTGGCAATTTTAGTCCCGAAGGCGTTATCAACTTTCTCGCCAACGTGGCTGACATGGTTGGCCAGGGTGGAGGCTTGTTAATCGGGGTTGATCTTAAAAAGGACGCGTCAATTCTTAGAGCGGCCTATAACGATAAAAAAGGCGTCACGGCGCGATTCAATCTCAACATGCTTAGACGTATTAACGATGAACTGGGCGCTGATTTCGATCTTGATCAATTCCGCCACTGGGCATATTACAATGAGGACGACGGGCGCATTGAGATGCATCTTGTTAGCTGTAGGCGGCAAATGATGACGTTAGGCTCGCACCAGATTAGCTTCGAAGAAGGCGAGACGATTCACACCGAAAATTCATATAAATACGCGCTTAATGAATTTCGAGACCTTGCAAGAGAAGCAGGCCTTGAAAGGGTTAAAGCCTGGACCGACCCGCTTGAGTTGTTTAGCGTCCAGTACTTCGTTCGCTAGCCTGCATTTCTCAGCAGGTGAGCGCCTTAGCGCCCAAAATGTGAAGCAATTATGACGCAAGCCCTAGATAGATTTTAGAACAGCTTCGCTTTCGTCGACTTTGTTTTCCATTGCGGCTGTGAACAATTTTTCGTCGGCGTCCCGTAGCCGTCGGCTAATTTCACGAGCGATGTTCATGTATATGAGCGAAAACGCTTCAAGGTCTTTTCTGTAGAGTTCAAAAAATGTCTCTGCGCTCAATTCCATCGCGACGCAATCTTCCAATGCCTTTACCGCTGCGCTTCGCGGATAAAGATCAATCAAGGCCATTTCTCCAAAGCAATCTCCGCTCATCAGTTCACGTAGCATGCACTGGCGGCCGAGCCAAGACTTCAGGACAACCACACGGCCTTGCCTGAGAACATACATCGAGGTCGCACGATCATCTTCTTGGAAAAAGTATTCGTCCCGTAACACGCTAATCTCAGGGCACTGATCAAGGATAAAAGATAAAGTATCTTCTTTTAGCCCACCAAAAATGGGCATTTCTTTGAGTAAGTTGATGAGTTCGCCTCTTAGCATACCGGTTAGTTTAGCGCGATTGGACGTTTAGCGTATATGGCAATCGGGTATAATTGATAGCCGGTGGCCCACTGTGGCGGGCTTTTTGTTTGAGTATGATTGAGAGTAACAGGGGTAGGGACTCACGGGTTCCTCGCCCATGAGTGATAAAAACGACGCATGGTTACCGCGAGTTTAGAAAATATGGTGTACGTGGATTCGGCTCCGTTGCTTGACGAGATTTGCGAGCGCTTCAAGGGTAGTCCATGGCTTGCTGTCGATACGGAGTTCATAAGAGAGAGAACCTATTTTCCTCAACTATGCCTGGTTCAACTTGCCAATGCGACACACATTGTGTGCGTCGATCCGTTAGCGATTAAAGACCTTGGCCCTCTATTGGATCTCCTTTACGACCCCTCTATTACGAAAGTTTTTCATGCTGCAAAGCAAGATCTCGAGATTTTTTACCATTTACGCCGCGAATTGCCGCAACCGATTTTTGATACCCAGGTGGCCGCGGCGTTGTTATGTGAAAGGGACCAGATCAGTTATGCTGCACTGGTAGAGCAGATGACAAACGTTCGCTTGGAAAAGGCCCACACGCGCACGGACTGGCGTCAGCGCCCTCTTGATGTGGAGCAATTACATTATGCGATAGATGATGTACGTTATCTGGGAGACATTTATCTGAGCCAACGCGACACACTGGTCGCCAAAGACCGCTTGCATTGGCTCGATGAAGATTTTAAAGAATTAGTCGATCCACAAAATTATGCGCCCGCTCCGTCGGAAGCTTGGCGAAGAATAAAAGAAGGACGGCGGTTTAAAGGCAAACAATTAGCCGTATTGCAGGTCTTGGCGGAGTGGCGTGAAAATAAGGCTATAGATCTGGACAAACCGCGTAAATGGATTTTGCGAGACGAGTGCTTAGCCGACATGGCGAGGCGCCTGCCGGAGGCCAAGGCGGCACTAAGGAAGATACGTGGCCTTGATGGGGCACTGATAGAAAAATGGGGCGAAGAATGGCTAATGTTGATTGACGAAGCCAAGGTGCGTCCGCCCGAACGCTGGCCAATGCTCGAAACGAAGCGCCCCCTATCGCTCGACCAGGAAGCCACCGTTGACTTGATGATGGCGCTGGTGCGCGCCCGAGCCGTTGACGCAGATGTCAGCGCACCCGTGTTGGCGACGCGTAAGATGCTAGAGGCATTCGTGCGCGGCGAAGCGGACGCGTCGGTGATGCACGGATGGCGTTATACGATTGTGGGTGCTGATTTGAAAGCGGTTAAACGTGGTGAGCTCTGGTTAGGCGTCGAAGACGGTCGCTTGTTACTGCGCACCAAGCCGTAACAGCGCAAGTTCGCGGGGGCTACGGAGACGATGCCGTCGCCTCGTTGGATTGTTTAAACGTGCTGTGATTTTCACCGAAAAAATTCGTAACTCGTTGCCTTAGATTGGGCAGTTTCTCTCTTGGTGTATACGTTTTGCCGTTTTCGTTGCTACATCGCGAAAAACGCGGTCATTGGAAACCGGTTCGCGATGGGTATAGCTCGAGCCCTAAGAAGAATTATCGACATTTATGCTTCCAAGTTTCTCGGTAATCATTCCGTGCCTAAATGAGGCCGATAATTTACCTCGTTTGCTTCGCCAATTAGCTAAGCAACAAGTCCCGCGACCATTTGAGATCATAATTGCTGACGGCGGCAGTCATGATGATACCCTTGCCTTAGCCCAACATATTGCTGAGTGTGAACGCTTAGCATTATCGGTCATCAAGAGTGCCGCGGGGCGGGCGATTCAAATGAACGAAGGTGCGCGAAGGGCTAGCAGCAATGACTTGCTGTTCCTGCATGCTGACTCAGAATTGCCGGATTCTTCGCTGTTGTCGCAGGCTAAAGCCACACTGGAGGCGCAACGCCGTAGAAAAGGCTCCGATAGAATCGCGGGTCATTTCGGGCTGCGCTTCAACCGAACCACGCGGGAGTTTGCCTTCGCCTATTTTTTCTATGAGGCGAAAACCTATCTCAATCGTCCTGATAGTATTAATGGTGATCAGGGAATATGGCTGTCCCGGCGTTTCTTTCACGAGTTAGGTCAGTTTGATACGACGCTTTCTTACATGGAGGATTCGCGCCTCGCGATGAAGGTCTCTCAGATGGGCGAATGGATTAAGCTGCCCGGATGCCTTACAACCTCGGCGCGGCGCTTCGAAGTCGAAGGCTTAAAGGAAAGGCAAATCCTGAATGCCTTATTACGCAATTTCGATAGCATCGGGATGACCGATTTTTTTGTCGCCGCCGCCAATGCTTACCGCTCTCAATCGAAAGTGGAGCGGCTGCGCCTTAAGCCCTTCCTCCGTATCGCGCATGATTTGAGTCTCGGCCAAGGTTTAACGCCCGCGATTAAATGGTGGTATAAGACCGGCGGGTACGTAGCGGCCAATGCCTGGCAGATGGCTTTTGCTTGGGATTGTAGGATAAACCGCCGGCTCGGTCTTGCACCGGGAGAAGGTAAAACGCGCTGCTTACAGCGGTATGAGGCTTGGGGCAGGCCACTCGTCACCTCGTCTTTTGGTGCTGCGGCTGCAGCCCTTGTTACGTTAATCTGGTTCTACGCTCGGTTACTCACGCCAATGCGAAAATAGGTGTAGTGCCGTCTCATCGACACACTGTAACCGAAACCGTCACTTGCATTGATTTACCCTTCCCAATTGATCGCCTCGTTTTGGTGTAAATTTCGAAATATTGGTTAACATATTGATTGCTATTGATTTAATATGCGATTCACCCGGTTTGAATTTTCTATACGATTCGGTCCGCGAAACGGGGGAGAGCGCCTTGGCGTGATTTTAGTTTTTACCGGCTGTGTCGATAAACCTAGCAAACAAAAAGCGTGGGTTTTTCCATACCGTTACTTTTGCAGCGGCAATGGCGGCGATAGGCTGGTTCAGAGCAGTCTTGCCACGACTCACCATTGGCTGAGCCTGACTTAGCCCAATATGATTTTTTAGTGGGAATGTGTAACGACTGTAGCGAGGCGTTTTAGTGGGCGATAATTTTCACACGGACGAAGCGGCTTGGAAACTAAAATATTTTCGGCATCTCGAGCGCTACGAGCAAGAAGAAGCGAGTTGGCAAAAGACGGAGGAACTCCTGCGGCGAAGCTTAAGCCGTGTTTCCCTCGCGGCAGAAGGTCTCGACCCCGAGCTGGATACCCAACTACAAGGTTTACGCAAGGCAATTCGCCAAGGTGTCAATCGAAGCGAACTCGCACATCATATAGAGCTGCTATCTCAAGCCTTGACTAAAGTTGAGGACCAAGGAGCTGGGTCCGCGGTGAGAACACCGGCCGAAGCCGTTGCCGTGCTGATCGACAAAGTGGTTTGGCCACGCGCTTTGCATCGGCGCAGTAAGTCGTTACGAAAACAGCTCCAAAAAGCGATTCATCCGGCACAGCTCCCGCCGTTGCTCGACGATTGCGTCGCGCTGTTGCGCGATGGCGTCACGTTAGACAAACCCACCGATAATAACGAAAACCCGTCACTCTGGAACAGGTTTTTCGCTAACGGAAGGGGCGACGAAGAGCGTCCCAATCTAGATCAACAAGAATCTAGCGGGTCGCCCTTAGCATTGGCGACAACGGTATTGCAAACCATTGTTCGTGTATTCGAAGACCACGATGATTTCCCCGCTACACGCGTTGAAGCACTAGAGAAACAACTGAATACCGTCAGCCAACCCCACGAACTAAAGGTCCTCGCAACAGACATAGCACTACTGCTCGGGGCACGGCGTCAACCGCACCCTGAGGGAAAGAAGGGGCTCACAGGTTCAGCGGAGCTGATACCCTCGTTTGCCAACGAACTATTCATTGAGTTGTTGGAGCGCATGAGTCTCCCAGGCGAAGTGGAGAGTGAGGCGGCCGCGCTGCGGAAGAGGCTTTCTTCACCGGTTGATAAACGGCAATGGCCATCCATTCTCGAAAAGTTCTGTGACCTTGTTGCCGCGATGCGTCGTAACGTACAAGAGGAAAAACGGGACCTCGAGCATTTTCTTAGCCAGCTTACCGGGCGTTTGAAAGAGTTGGATGATCGGCTACAGGGGGCTCAATCGGGCAGCGATAGGACGCTCATTAATGGTCAGGCACTAAACAATGCCGTTGAGGAACAAGTAAGCGGACTTGCTTCGACTATTCAGCAAGCGGTCGAGTTAGATGATCTTAAGCAAAATGTGCAAGATCGGTTAGAGCAGATCCGCAGGCACATGGATGCCTATCGGGAAGAAGAAGAGCGTCGTATTAGAACCGCCGATGAGCAAATGCAGTTCTTAAATCAACGCTTGCATGGCCTGGAAGAAGAAGCCGATGCATTGAGGTCCCGAATACAGGAACAACGCCAGCGAGCATTACGAGATACGCTAACGGGCATTAATAACCGGTTGGCTTTCGATGAGCGGCTCGATCAGGAATATAGTCGTTGGAAGCGTTTCCGTGAACCTGTTTCGCTAACGATTTGGGACGTGGACCGCTTCAAACACATTAACGATACCTATGGGCATCAGGTAGGCGACCGGGTGTTGGCGGCAATAGCAAAGCTGTTAGCCTCGCACATCCGCGAAGCGGATTTTATCGCTCGTTATGGTGGGGAGGAGTTCGTCATCGTCATGCCGGGTACGGGGGCGGAAGATGCCTTAGCCGTAGCCGAGAAGCTTCGCGACAAGATTGCAACGAGTCAGTTTCAATACGCGGGCACACCCGTTGCCGTAACTGTGTCTTGCGGTATTGCGGAATTCTCCGAAGGATCGAATCCAGAAAGGCTTTTTGAAGCCGCCGACCGGGCGTTATACCAAGCCAAGGAGCAAGGTCGTAATCGGTGCATGCAAGCAGTCGCCGCCGCTTAGCCGTAGTGGCAAACGTAGTCGAAGAGTTCCGCCACTTCGATTTCGAAATGGCTGTTTGCCGGTATGGAAAAACTATCCCCCTCTTCATAGTCTACCCAGTCCTGCTTGCCATCCAATTTAACGCGACATTGCCCCTGTGTAACGTCGATGGTTTCCGGCGCTTCGGTACTAAAACGATAAGTACCGGGTAGCATCACGCCTAATGTTTTCATCTCGCCTTCGGGTGTAATAACGCTGCGGCTTGTCACCTTGCCGCCGTGGTAAATATTGGCCTTTTTTACGATTTCGACATTTTTTAACGACATCACCGAATCCTTTGTGCTTGTGATACACGGTATGAACGCTGTGGTCACGCGATAGCGATTATTTTAAAACATGGTGCAACGAGCGTAAACGTCATGCGACACAAAAGCTGATAAAATCGCAACGTTTTCCATTGCTGGTTTAGGCATGCAATCCTTACCCATTGAGACAGTCATTTACGATCTAAGGCAGGCGCTACAGCGAACCGGCGCGGCCGTTCTACAAGCACCACCGGGCGCCGGTAAGACGACCTACGTACCGATCGCGTTGCTGGACGCGCAATGGCTTGTCGGTCAGCGTATCGTGATGTTGGAGCCGCGACGGCTGGCCGCACGTGCCGCGGCTCGGTACATGGCGTATGGTTTAGGGGAATCTGTCGGTAAAACAGTGGGTTATCGAACCCGCATGGACACCAAAGTAAGCGCCTCCACGCGTATCGAGGTGGTGACCGAGGGCGTTTTGACGCGTTGGCTGCAACGCGATCCGACTCTAGAAGGCATTGGGCTGGTGATTTTTGACGAGTTCCACGAGCGCAATCTTAATGCCGATTTGGGCTTGGCGTTGTGCTTGGATGTACGCTCCGCGTTACGGGAAGACTTGCGTCTGCTGGTTATGTCGGCCACGTTGGAAGGCGAGCCGGTGGCACGATTATTGGGCGGGGCGCCCACTATTACTAGCGAGGGAAGAAGTTTTCCCGTTGCCGTACGCTATACCCCCCCGAAGAAAAACCAGTCCATTGCATACGCCCTCGTTCATGTCATTATGAAAGCGCTAACCGAGGATCAAGGCAGCATCCTCGTGTTTCTTCCAGGCGCTCGAGAAATACGCCGGATTCAAGAAGTTTTAACGGCCCAAAGCTTAGGGCCGAACATTATCCTGGCGCCCCTTTTTGGCGTTTTGCCGCGAGAACAACAAGATAAGGCGATTCTTCCGGCCCCCGCAGGCAAACGTAAAATCGTCTTGGCCACCTCCATCGCAGAGACCAGTCTCACGATAGAAGGCATCCGCATTGTCGTCGACGCGGGACAAATGCGTGTGTCGCGATTTGAGCCGCGCAATGGCATGAGCCGCTTACAGACAGTTAAGGTTACCCAAGCCTCTGCCGAGCAGCGCTGTGGTCGAGCAGGGCGGCTCGAAGCCGGCGTGTGTTACCGGCTTTGGGAACGTCACGCTCATCTGGCAAATTTCAATACAGCGGAGATCCTTGAGGCGGATTTGGCCCCGCTTGTTCTGGAATTGGCGCAATGGGGCGTTACAAACCCGGGACAGCTATTGTGGCTCGATGCGCCGCCCTCGGGTGGTATAGCCCAGGCACGGGAGATGTTAACCGCCTTGGATGCGCTGGATCAAAGAGGGCGAATAACTGCGCACGGCAAGGAAATGTCAGCGTTAGCATTACACCCCCGCCTTGCTCATATGGTTCTTAAGGCAAAGGCACTCGGTTTAGGTGGGCTTGGATGTACGCTGGCCGCCCTCCTTAGTGAACGGGATATTCTCCGCGCCGATTACGGCAGCTCGGATGTCGACATTTCGTCTCGCCTAGATGTGCTCGAACGGTATAAGCGCACTCGCTCGGCCGTTTCCCATGAAGCGGGTCTTGGCGCATGTCAACGTGTATGTTCCTTGGCCGAAGCGTTACAAAGGCAGCTAAAAGTACCGCCTCTACAATACGAAGACCTCCAACAGGTCGGGAATGTGCTGGCATTTGCCTACCCCGATCGTATTGGTCAAAAACGCGGTAGCGGCCGAGGACGTTTTCTATTGAGCAATGGCAGCGGCGCTGTTATTTCAACGTCGGATTCATTGGCCTGCGCCGAGTATATCGTTGTTGCGCAATTAGATGCCGGGCACCGTGAAGCACGCGTGTTTGTTGCGGCGGCGGTAAGCCTAGACCAACTAATTTTCCAGTTTGCGCCTCAAATGGATGAGCGAACATGTATTGCGTGGGACAGCAAACAAGAAATCGTACTGTCACGGCGGCAACGCACATTGGGAGCGTTAGTGCTGGACGACAAGCCGCTCGATTTTCCTGATCCCGACCAAGTGACTGGTGCGCTCATAAAGGGAATTCGTCAATTTGGCCTCGATGTCTTACCGTGGGACAAGCCGAGCCGACGCGTACAATCGCGGATGCTGTTTATGAGAAGCGTTAGTGCCGATACAGAAATCGAAGATCACTCTGCTCGGAGTTGGCCGGACGTATCCAATCAATGGTTGGAGGATAATCTAGATTCTTGGTTGGCCCCCTACCTTACTGGTTTTTCTCGGCGAGAGCAATTGAAGCAACTCAATCTAGAGTCCATATTGCGAGGGATGTTGTCGTGGCCGCAGCAGCAAACCTTGGATAAACAAACGCCGACGCACTTTGTTGTCCCCAGCGGTTCCCGTATCCCTATTGACTACAGCGCCCAGGATGGACCCGTTCTGGCGGTGCGTATTCAGGAGCTTTTTGGGCTGGGGGAAACGCCGCGTATCGCCAATGGACGCATTACACTGATGTTACATTTACTATCACCGGCGGGCCGGCCGATGCAGGTTACCCGAGACCTCGCAAGCTTTTGGGCCAATACGTATACGGACGTAAAAAAGGATTTGAAAGGCCGTTATCCGAAGCATTACTGGCCTGACGATCCCCTTGAGGCGCAGCCAACCCGCGGGGCTTAGGGCCACGGAAAAAAATAATTATCCAACCTTGCTTGTCTTTTTGCTCAGCTTCTGCGTTACGGCAAGTGTTGCATATTCCAATATGCGCCACTTGCCACGCCTTGAATCTGAGCAAAAATCCGACGCAATCTTTGGATAATTATTGTTTTCCGCGACCCTAAAGTATCGTACGCGGCACCGGCAAGCCCATGATTGCATTTGCCACTCGGCCGAGGGAGGCGTCGAACACGATTTTTCGTGGAAACACCTTGGTGCCCCCCTTGTGGGGTGAATGACAAGCGAGGGCGCTCGGATCGTGTGAGAAATGCGGATTAGAGGCGCGCTTCGCTTATCGTCCGTAAGATACTTATCGACGGATGGCCGTCAGCGGGTAGTCCTACCTTCTTTTGATAGTTACGCACGGCGTGTCGCGTACGGGCACCAATAATACCGTCCGGTTTGCCGACATTAAAACCCATAGCATTGAGCTCTTGTTGTAACTCGAGCGCTTGTTCACGGCTTAAATTTCGGTTGTCCGCTTCGCGACCAGTACGTAACGTAGGCAGGCCGATGATACGGTCGGCCAGATGACCGACTGTAATGGCGTAATTGATAGAACGATTCCAGTGTAGCATGGTCTCGAAGTTCTCATAGACCAGGAAAGCAGGCCCCTTATGGCCCTGGGGCAGAACGATGGCGCCCAGTATGTCGTTTCGCTGGGGCAGCGGTGTTCGGTCCGCTCTGGTAACGCCTAAAGCGGCCCAGCGGGCGACGGATTTCTTGTTTTGCAGTTGAGCGAGTTCCCAATCAAAATCACTCGGAAGCCTCACCTCACGTCCCCACAGTTCACCGTGCCTCCAACCGACGCTACTCAGGTAGTTGGCGCCTGAAGCGAACACGTCCGTAAGGTTGTCCCAGATGTCCTTCTTTCCGTCATTGTCGGCGTCGCTGGCGTAGGCAATGAAAGTCGCCGGCATGAACTGAAGGTGACCCATAGCCCCTGCCCACGAGCCCAACATACTCGCCGGGGCCACGTGTCCTCGATCGACGATGCGTAAGGCATCTAGCAATTGCATGCGGAAAAAAGCGCTTCGGCGTGGGTCGTAGGCCAAGGTGGCCAATGAAGCGACCGTTGGAAACGTCCCTAAGTTATTGCCGAAATTCGTCTCTAAACCCCAAAAGGCGACGAGATAACGTGGCGGCACACCGTATTGGGCTTCCACTTGTTTCAATAGTCGGCGGTGCTTCTTAAGCATGACTCGCCCCTTTTTAATACGCCAGTTGGTGACGCGGGCGTCGATATAATTCCAGAAGGTTTGAGTGAATTCGGGTTGACGACGGTCGAGTTCAATCACCCGTTCGACGGGTTCAATGTCGGCAAGCGCTGAATCAAGTGTCGAGGTTGAAATGCCTTGTTCTAACGCCTCTGCACGCAGAGTGTTGAGCCAAACCGAAAACTCAGTTTGGGTCGCGAAAGCGCCACCCGCGGAAAAAAGAAAGGGTAAAATAGTGAAGACGACAACGACGGGTATGGCTGGCTTGCTCATCTATGTTCGGTTAAAGGCCCATTGTACGTTCAGAATTATTATCGGAATCACTCGCGGCACACCGTCATGGCCTGCGCTGTTCGTATCTCCATCAGGACTGGAAGTATCGAACATTTTTAAATGGTAGCGCAACCTATGATTTTTTTCTGCGTGGTCCCGTTATAGGTTCGCAGTCCGCTTACAATGGCGATTCGCACACAATCGAGTTTGGGCGGATCGCAACCGATAACAGCTCGACAAATGTGGACGAGCGTTGGCTGGGGGATCCGAGTACCTATTGATAAATTTGATGTTTTTAAAAATCGGATGGCTGCGGGATCCATCGGTAGCGTACCCTCTAGCACGCTGTTATTGGCAATGAAGGGGCATCACACTAGGCACTCAATAATACGGAAATGACAACGTTGACGTGTGTTCCGCGATACTCTTCCAAACAAAAGCCTAACTAATGCAGGAATTTAGGGCCGCGGAAAATAATAATTATCCAAAGATTGCGCCGGATTTTTGCTCAGATTCAGGGCGAGGCAAGTGACGCATATTTAAATATGTAACACTTGCCGTAACGCACAAGCTGAGTGAAAAGGCAAGCAAGGTTGGATAATTATTTTTTTCCGTGGCCCTTACTGCCTCTCTGCAGGGCTTCGGCACGCTTGAACCATTTAACGGCTTCACCAAAGTCACGCTCAATGCCTACTCCGTATTGATACACCCTTCCTAAGTTGTATATAGCGGGAATATAATCTTGTTCGGCTGCTAGCCGGAATAACGCCACCGCTTGGATCAGATCACGCCGTACACCAAGCCCGCTTTCATATAAAACCGCGAGACTGTTTTGTGCTGCCGGAAAGCCCATGTTCGCTGCCCTACTATAGTATTGAGCGGCGACTACGGGGTCCCTCTCGATACCTCGTCCTGTTTGGTACATCAATCCCGCCGAGGTGAGCGCTCTCACGTCACCGCCATCCGCCAACGGTTGCCAGATACGTAAAGCGGTCGAGAAATCGCCAAGGTGATATGCCTCCACCCCGTCTTCGTACGGGGCTAACGGTAAAACGACAATATTCCGGTCACGGGCGATGTGCTGCTCTGAATTGGCGCAAGCCAATAGCCCCACGACCGCCAGGGCCAGCACACCGACACCAATCCATTTTCCAAAAAAGGTACAACGTGTCATAAGTCACCGCCGGGTTATGAGTGTGACTAACTGACGGTATTGAGTCGGGCTGCTCGCGTATGAAACATGGGCAGCGTAGTCACTAAGTGGCTCGGCGTCTGTGAAGCCCGTCACGACGCCAACTTCGCGACAGAGGTAGGGTGGATATACTTTCCATTGTTTAGACATCGCGAACGCTTATTTTGTTGCGTAAGTGCGATGGGATAAAATCAAGGCGAAAAAGAGCGATTAATCCGATGAGCGTTCCAATCGACGAATAACATGAATGATAAAAAGTTTTCCAGGTCCGACTGGGTTTCCAAGAACGTATCCAATATCTCCGTATCGGCCATTAAGGAGATGGCCATATTGAGTGCTAAAACGGAGGGCGCTGTCTCATTGGCTTGGGGTCTGCCTTCCTTTAGAACGCCGGCTTATATTCGAGAGGGAACGGCGCAACAGTTGGATATCGATCCGGATATAGGTAAATACGCGCTTCCGGACGGCCTCAAAGCGCTGCGGGAGTTGGTGGCCCAAATGCATCAACATGAGACGGGAGCTGAGGTTGATCCCGACGATGAGATATTGATTACGGCCGGCAATATGCAGGGGGTCAACACGATATTGCATGTGATTGTGGACTCCGGCGATGAAATCATCGTCACGGACCCTGGGTTTGCATCTCATCTTCACCAGATCAGGCTGTGCGGCGGAAATCCCGTCTTTTGGCGGCTACTTGAAGAGGAAGGATGGCGCCTGGATCTGGACCAGTTGCCGGAGCTAATTACGGCGCGGACAAAAGCAATCGTGTTAGTGTCACCCTCCAATCCGACGGGGAAGATATTTTCGAAAGAAGAACTGATACGGGTGGGAGAGATAGCGAATGAAAATAAGCTGCTGATTGTTCTAGACGACCCTTATCGGTATTACACGTATGAAAACACGCATAAGTATTATAACCTGGCATCGCTGAGGGGATTGAAGGACAATCTCGTTTATTTGTTCACCTTCTCCAAGACCTTCGCAATGAGTGGTTGGCGTCTCGGGTATATGGTGATGCCAGCGGCATTGAAGAAAGAGGCGTTGAAGGTGCATGATGCGACCTTGATCTGCACACCGCGAATTTCGCAGGTGGCCGGAATTATCGGATTGCGCGGTCACGCGGAACATTTGGGCGAATTTGAACGTATTCTCTCGCGTAGACGGCGTTTAATTCTGCAGAGGTTGGACCGCGTGCCCCACGTATTTGATTACATCAAGCCCGAAGGGGCCTACTACGTTTTTCCGAGGATCGTCGCTAACCACCTAGATTCCCGCACATTTTCCTTAGAGCTTTTAAACAAGGCGAAGGTGACGGTTGCCCCGGGAAGTGCATTCGGTCCCTCTGGCGAGCATCACGTACGAATGGCGTTCTGCGTTTCCGATGAAGAGATCAATGAGGCCTTTGACCGCATCGAAGCCTTCTTCGGTCCCGCGTAATTACGGCGCGCCGGCTCGGCGTACGTCGGTCTGTTACGGTCAATGTACCGTAATTGACGAGTGAAAGATCTGTAACAACTCGTCTACGGACGCCGCGTGGAACCGTGCAACAGGCTGGACCTTGCTTGATAGTTCGTCATTGAAAACCTCGCGACTAACGAGGTCGTTTAAGGAATCGGCGAAGGACGCTCGGAGTTCCTCAAGGGTGCGGGCGCGAAAAATCGCGGCGTCGTATCGCCCTCTCACTTCGCCGAAGTACATTTCCGTCTCGTTGTCATAGTCAATGTAACACGTATAATTCTCGGTCATCCTTGTTTTCCCTCCGTCTACGTAGTCGTGCGTGCTTTTTTACACGAGTCGATGGGTGTTGGGTACTAGTCTGCCATAGTATGGGGGCGACGCGAGTACAACAATATAGTGAAATCTAGACTGTTAACGTAGGATAATACCGATTCTAAATAATTAAATAGTCTTCGATATTACGGTTTTATGCGACGAGGATGTGGGGCATAACGATCCCCGGTCATGTGCGGGCGACGCTAGGGCGGAGTTGGC
>CALZJI010000054.1 GCA_945787615.1 uncultured Chromatiaceae bacterium
ATTGCGAACTTAGTCAGCTTCGACCAAAAATTCGCGTCGGAATATTCATGTTCAAAGTCGTTGCTTTTGTCAGGTAGATTTTCCATATATAACGTTCCTTACCAGAGCTTCTCGTTCCATATACTGCGAAGTGTGAGTTTAGGTGTCATTCGTAGTTATTATAACGGCGTTGAAGTAGTAGGTAGAGTGTTCTACTAAGCGATAGGCGTTAAATAAGAGGCGCCGTAGCTGAAGCATCTCGTTAGTAACCCTAATTGGTAGGATCGACGGTGGTGGCGATCGCAGCCATTGCAAACAGGCCCGCGACCGTCCTCTAATTAGGCAATTTCGCAATGCGAACGAACACGTTCGATTTTTACCCCTCTTGAACTGAGGTTTTTATAACGTGGGCGGCTTGAGCAGGCAGGAAATATTGGTAAACGGGGGCTGAATGCAGCGGATTGTGAGGATCGTAGTCTAGCCCATAGAGTTCAAAAAAACGTTTCGCCAGATGCGGATTCATCTCCTTTCGAGAGACCAGCTCAAGTAATTTTGCATTTTCGATCGTTCTTTCCAGGCCGACATCAATCGCAACTACCTCTTTCTTTAATGCATCCGGAATCGCGATGTTGCGTTCTGGCTTGGTGAAAACCTGCAGCAGTAATCCGTCGGTATAGTGTCCTGTTGGCGTTAGAATCTCTATGCCGCGCTGCTCTAACGCGGCAATTATTTCCTGTAGAGGCACAGCGATGCGGCGATTGTCTTCCAGACGTGTGGCGCGCATCGCAAGGTGATGAGCGGTATACCCGTAGATGCGATTCCAGTGCTGGATGATTTGCGAGGGATGATCGGAATCGGATTGGTCGATGAAAACCCGCAAGAGTTGGCCGTTTTCCAGTATTTTGTAAACCGGGTAGGCGTTCCAACCATCGCTAAACTGATAGTAACTTTCTTCGTCGAGCTGTGAGGAGCCGTAGCCGTGTTTGTCTTTCAATAATTGAGCGACGCGTTCGGCATCGCCTCGGGCTTTTGTTCCGCACCGTATCGCCAAATGATCAAAGTGCACGAACCAGCCACGTTCCCGAGCAACTTCCAACAGTGCGATGTCGGCCTTGCTATGTAGCAGCGACTCCATCGCTTTCACAGCTGTGTAGACGTCCAAGTATTTCACCCATTCGCCGATCAAGGTGGCTTGGTCATTCGTAAAGGATGTCTTGGCTTTTGCCAGTATGCTGTTTAAGAACTGGGTGGCATAATCCGATACATTGGTTAGCGCATTGGTAACGTCAGCTTCGAAGTCATGATCTTCTCGCGCAGCTCTATACCCGCCGAGCAGGTCAGTTATGTTCCTTGATCCGTCGAAATAGGAATATGCCGTGGCGGGATGCGGCGCGCCCTTGTAAGGTATTAAGTCTAATGTCGCCACTGTGTGACGGTCTTTATCCGCTTGAATCTTATGGGGAATACCGTCGCTACGTCGAAGAGGTGTCTCGTCCTGAAGAACATCATCAACGAGAGCAGCGGCAAATGGCGGGTAATCGTAGCTCACAAGGCGTCACTCCGGATTGAATACGGGCTTAACTTGTCTACATATTGTGACAGCAACACTTATATATTGTTTCGGACAACGGGAGAAAAACTGTGGCTAAATATAGCGTAGCGGTTCTAGGCGCGGGTAAGATTGGTTCTCTGATTACCTGTTTATTGGCCGAATCGGGAGACTACGATGTTCACTTGGTTAACCAACATCGTGACGCCGCAGACAGGCTTGTTGCCGACTTATCGTTGTCCAGGGTGACAGTAACCGGACTGGATGCGCAAGACGCGCAGACGTTGGACCAATACATGGGCTCGCACCGATTTGATGCGGTCGTATCGAGTCTCCCTTATTACTGCAACACACTCGTCGCTGATCTGGCAGCCAAGCACAAAATCAATTACTTTGATTTGACAGAGGACGTGGAAGTGACGCGCCATATCGAGGCGCTCAGCGCGGGAAAGCGGACGGTATTTATGCCGCAGTGTGGCCTTGCGCCGGGCTTTATTAGTATCGCCGCAAACGCACTGATGCAGCGCTTCGACCAACTGGATACCGTAAAAATGCGCGTCGGAGCGTTGCCGGTTAATCCCAATAATGCACTGAAGTACTCGTTGACCTGGTCGACGGATGGTTTGATCAACGAATACGGGAATACCTGCTTCGGCATAGAAAAGGGCGAACTTACGACATTATTACCGCTGGAAGGTTTCGAAACCATTACGTTAGACGGCGTATTATATGAAGCCTTTAATACGTCAGGCGGTCTCGGCACCCTTGCCGAAACCTATGCTGGAAAAGTCAATACCATGAATTATAAGACGTTGCGCTACCCAGGACATTGTAAAAAAATCCGGTTACTAATGAACGACCTTAAACTTAATCAAGACCGAACAACGTTGAAGCGGATCTTAGAACATGCGATACCGAAAACGCTTCAGGACGTCGTGCTGATATATGTGGCGGTAGCGGGCAAGCGTGGAGATGACTTGTTCGAGGAAAACTATGTTAAGAAAATTTACCCGCAAACGATTGCTGGGAAGCTATGGTCGTCAATTCAAGTTACCACGGCCGCCGGCTTGTGTAGCGTGTTGGATATCGTGTTGAATCACTTAGATAAGTATCAGGGTTTTGTCTGCCAAGAGCGAATTGCCCTTGAGGACGTGGTCACTAATCGTTTCGGTCAATATTACGCAGACTAGGAGGCACAATGGACATTCTACGTACGCTTAATATCGCTGATAAAAATTCGGGAGCGTGTCTGGGGCCTAGAGGGTGGTTGGATACAAAGACCGAGGGTTCCGTGCAGTCTATCAATCCGAGCACGGGACAGTTGCTCGCTGAAGTCTATCGGTGTTCGCCGCAAGACTACGAAACGGTCATCAACGCGAGCATCGATGCTCAGCGGGAGTGGAGTCAGGTGCCGGCGCCGGTGCGCGGTGAGGTGATACGCCGTTTAGGTAATGCGTTTCGCGAGCACAAGGATGCCCTGGGCAGTCTCGTGTCGATGGAGATGGGAAAGATTAAGCAGGAAGGGGACGGGGAAGTCCAAGAGATGATCGATATCGCGGATTTAGCCGTAGGGCAGTCGCGTATGTTGTACGGGAAGACCATGCACTCGGAGCGGCTGCATCACCGTATGTACGAACAGTGGCATCCGCTTGGTGTGGTGGGGGTCATTACTGCCTTTAATTTCCCGGTGGCTGTGTGGGCGTGGAATGCGTTTATCGCAGCGGTCGCGGGCAACACGGTGATATGGAAACCCTCATCGAAGGTTCCGCTGTGCGCGATCGCCGTCCAGCATATATGCAACGAGGTGTTGGAAGAGATGGGCTATCCGGGTATCTTTTCGTTATTTTTACCGGCAAGCCACGAAACGGCTACGGAATTCGTAGAAGATCGACGGATTCCGTTAATCTCGTTTACGGGTTCGAGTCGCACGGGCCGTTTCGTTGCGGAAACCGTAGCGCGTCGTATGGGGCGAAGTTTGTTAGAGTGCAGTGGAAACAACGCCATTATTGTTGATGAAACGGCGAATCTAGAGCTGGCTATTCCGGCCACGGTTTTCGGGGCCGTTGGCACAGCAGGTCAGCGGTGTACAACGACCCGGCGATTAATCGTTCACGAAAGCGTGTACGATGAGGTTGTCACACGGCTTACACACGGCTATAAACAGGTAACCATTGGTAATCCACTTGAGCCTAACGTCTTGATGGGGCCCCTTATCGATGGTGCTGCCGTTGAGGCCTATGTGGCGGCCTTAGAGGCGGTTAAAGGAGAAGGCGGTGAGATCCTCTTCGGAGACGCGCGGTTAGATGGACCAGGTTATTTTGTTAAACCGACGGCGGTCGCGGTGGACACTCAATACGAGATGGTTAAAAAAGAAACGTTCGCACCCATTCTCTACGTACTTCGTTACAAGCATTTAGATGAAGCGATTGCATTACAAAACGATGTCCCGCAAGGCTTATCTTCAGCTATTTTCACTAGTACATTGCAGCATGCTGAGCGGTTTTTGTCGGCGATGGGGAGCGATTGCGGTATCGCCAATGTCAACATCGGAACCTCCGGCGCTGAAATCGGCGGCGCATTCGGGGGCGAGAAAGAAACGGGTGGAGGACGCGAGGCGGGTTCCGATTGTTGGAAAGCCTATATGCGCCGCCAGACTAACACTATCAATTGGGGCACGGCATTGCCGCTTGCTCAAGGTATTCAGTTTGATTTGGCTAATACCTAGCCCGCATGTGTCACAGGATCAGCGCGGAAGGAGGTTGATACATGGACACGCAAGGAGTTGGGGGGTCTCCGATTGAGCTCATCGCGGTTATGGCGAGATCTTGGCCTCCCCGCTACGCCTAAAAGTTGGCTCCTTATAAACCTGACACCCTTCGGTGGCCAGCGTAGCGTTGCTCTAACTCCTACGGTCACTTCGAGCTCCTGCCCTCTCTAGACATGAGCCCGTATTTCTCACCAAATCTGATGGCGCTCGCTTGGTCTTTGCTTCCAGAAAGAATTTTCGGCTCTTCACCGATATAGGAGGGTAAACCAACGAGCGATTTCTGCGTATTTTATTGTTTTACATAGATAAAGACGAGGATTTTAGTCGCCACTTTTTATATGCGAAATCACGTTGCATAGGGAATGAAGTTACCCACAGGGCCCATTTAGAGCATTTCGCGCTTGGAATCTCGAGCCCTAAGCCCGAGCAGGGTTTCCGAGTTCTCGCGGCCAGCCCGTATGCCAATGGTGGCGCCTGCGCGCCTCTCACGCTCGGCCAGGCAGATGCGGGCCTTTGCCGACTCCATGCGGCTACGCAACGTGGCGAGTTTGGAGCAAGGCAGGGGCGGCCGATTGAGGCGGCGGCGGCAGGTCCTGCGGTAACGGCGGCCACCGGTCCAAATTGAGCCCGGTTGGGGCCCGCACAGCGGATTCGGCCTCGGCCAAATTACTTTCACTTGCCGCTTGGCGCATCAAAGCCTCGCTATAGGCGACCTGGGCCAGCGTCACCTCCCTGCCAGTATGGCTGTGCTATGGCAAGAGAATGCCAGACACAAGACACGACCTCTGATTCGCGCGATCAAGTTTCCCTGGAAAATGCAACCAAAGGAAGTACCCGTGGTACACTCCCTTCTCATTACGTAGTGGTGTCGTGACGTGCAGACCGGTGCGGTGACGTTGATCCAGCGCTATACTTGAGCGTTACTGGAATCGGTAAATTATCCCCTTCCCTAGAGATAGAGCATTAAGGACAGGGGGTATCGATAGTAATGAATTCGAAGAATGATAAAGCTAAGGGCCGCGGAAAATAATAATTATCTAAAGATTGCGCCGGATTTTTGCTCAGATTCAAGGTGAGGCAAGTGGCGCATATTGAAATATGTAACACTTGCCGTAACGCAGAAGCTGAGCAAAAAGACAAGCAAGGTTGGATAATTATTTTTTTTCCATGGCCCTAAGCCCTTTCACCATGACTACAAAAGGAAGCGAAATGAGAAACTCAAGCACCGCTCTGTTTACCATCATCTTGTCGTTGTTAATGCTGCTGACCACCTCCGCTTTCGCGGAGGTTGACACCAAAGCTGCATTGGAAAACATTCTTAAAGGCGACCATCGCTCCGAGGCCAACAAGGCGCGGGATCAATATCGCCACCCGATTGAAACACTAACCTTTTTTGGTATAAAGGACGATATGACCGTGGTCGAAATCTTTCCCGGTGGCGGCTGGTATACCGAAGTGCTTGCGCCATTCCTGAAAGACAAAGGCACGTTCTACGCCGCGGGTAACGACCCCGATTCCGTAAGAGAGTTTTTCCAAAGAAGTACAAAACGCTTTAAAGAGAAAATGGACTCCAACGAAGTCTATAGGAATGTAAACATCACCGTCCTGGCACCTCCGAAAAAAACGGCCATCGCGCCCGAAGGCACCGCAGACATGGTGCTCACCTTTCGTAACATCCATAACTGGATGAAAGGCGGCTATACGGATGATGTCTTCGACGCCATGTACAAAGCCTTAAAGCCGGGTGGCATTCTAGGCGTCATCGAGCACCGCGGCAATCCGAATCTCCCACAAGATCCGGAAGCCAACTCGGGCTATGTTAACCAGGACTATGCCATTGCGCTTGCCGAAGAAGCCGGCTTCAAGTTTTTAGAAAGCAGTGAAATTAACGCCAACCCAAAAGATACGAAAGACTACAAAAAAGGCGTTTGGACGTTACCACCGACCTTCGCGCTAAAAGACAAAGATCGAGATATTTACCTTGCCATCGGAGAAAGCGACCGCTTTACGCTCAAATTTGTTAAACCTGAGAAATGATAGCGTTGGTGGCTGGCGGGTTTAATCTAGGGGACGGAGCAGGAATGGATTAAACGGTATTTCTGCGTATCAAGGGGTGTCAATCCTGGACGGCACTTAATCAAGTTAGAATGTAGGGTGGGTTAGCGTCTTTTTGCGTAACCCACCAAGCGTTGCGTAGCAACTCAACCTGTTTTTTAATGAGCGCCAGGCGGCATGACTAGTGGGTTACGGCGCAAAAATACCTGCCTCGGTAATAGCTCCATGCATTACCCTAGCTCCTGCAGTCACTTCGGGCTCCTCGGCAACCGCTCCCTGCGTTGCTCTAACTCGTGCATCCATGCACTCGTGCCCTCTCGTGACACTCGCACATCCATGTGCGTCGGTCACTTCGGGCTCCTGCCCTCTCGTGACACTCGCACATCCATGTGCGTCGTCCGTGCAGTCGTAACCCACCCTACATTGGATATAGAACTGCTTAAGCAAGTCCCATTCGGATCAGTCCTTGCGTCAGGCAAGGCATTTTTTAGCTCTCCGGTAGCTGTGGCAAAGGTCACATAAAGATCTCGTCAAAAAAACGTTTCATGTCTTGCCATGATTGTTCGTCCGCTTCCTTGTTATATTCCAGTGGCAGCTCGAACTTCTTGCCAAACGTATTGGCGCCTGGGTTGGTGAAACTGTGTTTAGCGTTCGGGTAAGAAACGAACTTAAAATCGGCAGCCGCGTCGGTCATTTCTTTTTTAAAGGCGTCGATCTGTTCTTGAGTGACAAAGGGATCGGCCGCGCCATTGAGCACTAAGACTTTCGCCTTGACCGCGCCCGATTGAGCGGGATGTGACGTGCCCAAGCTGCCGTGAAAGCTCACGACGCCATCGAGATCCACGCCCGCGCGTGCCATTTCCAATACAATGCCGCCGCCGAAGCAATAGCCAATCGCGGCAATGTCGTCACCTTTGACGGTTGGGTGGTTTAGCAGCAGATCCCTTG
>CALZJI010000055.1 GCA_945787615.1 uncultured Chromatiaceae bacterium
AAAGTAGACCGTCATACCGATCTCGATTCCGGTGGAATTCCTTCGGAAGTCGTATTTATTCCGGAAAATAAAGTTCTACGCCCAGACTTAACCATTGAGGATATTCCGGTGGAGGGTCGTTGGAAGACGTATTGGCACCCGGCTGAAAACTAGTCCGCATTTCTTACACCCGATCGTCGCGAGGGCGTCTAAGGCATTGGAGATTTCTCGAGCATGGAAGGTCTGATGCCGCGAAGCACATGGATGTGCGAGAGCGGTCGGCGCGCACGGATTTGAACACCGTGCTAGTGTCATAAGAGGGCAGGAGTCCGGAGTGACCGCAGGAGATAGAGCAATGCAGGAGCACGTGCCGAGATTGGGTGTGAGAAATGCGGACTGGTTGTTGCATCGAAACACGGCCTTAGGGCTCGCGTCAAAATTAACTCACATTTTGGACGTCGATCCATCTCGCCTGGCAGCGTTGCCTACACGGACGTAGGTAAGGGGCGAGAGCAGGACGCGGTAGCTTTGCCAGGCGAGCGCCTCAGCGCCCAAAATGTGAATTAATTTTGACGCGAGCCCTAAGATAGTAATGTGAACAAACCAATAGGGAATCTCAGTTATGGATGTGGGTAGAAGGTGTTGTACAGCGAGTTTACGGGACGGGAGCGTAGCGAGTGATAAACGTCACTTGCACGGTTTTAGTCTGCTGGAATTGATGGTTACGCTTGCCATTGCGGCTATCTTAGCGGCTATTGCCTATCCGTCGTACCAGGATTCGCTTCGGAAAGGACGGCGGGCCGATGGGCATACTGCGTTAGTCGATATTGCCGCGCGTCAAGAACAATATTTCCTTGATAACAAAACGTATGCGTCGACCATGACGGCGCTTGGATTTAGTGCAAACCCGGCAAATTCGCCGGAAGAGTTCTACCAAATCCGCGTTAAAGCGGCAGCGGCGTCGTGTCCGATAACAACGTGTTTCCTGTTGGAAGGCGCCCCGCGACGTGCTCAAGTGAATGATTCATGCGGAACGTTGTCCATTGATTCGTTGGGTGAAAAGTTGCCGACGAACTGTTGGTAGGTGGGGCCGTTCGCGGGGCGGTCGACTATGTGTCGCCACGCGGACAGCTGTCAGCCAACAGCTGATACGCCTAACCCTATCGAGGGACTATACTGTTTTCACGCATCCAATGCTTCTCTATCGCCCTAGCACGTCGTTGCGGGTGCTTTCCGCAATGGCGGCGGCTTCCGTGATAAGGTCATCGGGAACATTCAGTTCCTTAAGCGTAGCACCAAGATGTTCCATGACAGCGTCGAAGTGGCTGTCGTTAAGTCCGCGTTCTACCAAGTGCGCATGGCCTTCACGCATATCCTTGCCGCTATAGTGATGGGGTCCGCCAAAGGCAAACGTGAGAAAGGATTTTTGCTTGGCCGCTTGCTTCTCCATGTCGACGCCTTCGAAGAAGTCGTTAATGCGGTCGTCAGCCAGTACTTTCCGGTAAAAAATGTCCACGGCGGCGTCGACGGCGGCTTCACCACCGATGCGTGCAAACAGGCTGGCGTTCTCGCTGGCGATAGTGGCTTTTTCTTCGTCGGTGTAACCGGCGAGAACGTCGTTACGCGTGCTCTCCGCAATGGCTGCGGCTTCGGCGATGAGTTCGTCAGGGACGTTCAATTCCTTAAGTGTTGCACCTAGATTTTCCATAACGGCGTCAAAATGGCTGTTGTTCAGCCCTTTTTCAACAAGGTGGGCATGCCCTAGGCGCATATCTTTGCCGGTGTAGTTGTTGGGTCCGCCAAAGGCGAACGTCAAAAATCCTTTTTGCTTGGCCGCTTGTTTTTCCATGTCCACATCTTCGAAGAAGTGATTAATTCGTTCGTCGGCAAGGACTTTACGATAGAAAATATCTACGGCCGCGTTGACTGCGGCTTCGCCGCCGATCTTTTCGAATAAGCTCGATGTGTGTTGTTTCGGCGCTGAGGTGTCGCCAAAAAACAGTTTTTTCAACGCTTGGAGCATCTTTTTCTCCTTATAAAAAAATAACTTAAACGGTAATATTGCATATTATGTGATATTTTAGCCCGACTAAATATGTATTGTAAATATATTTATATTCTAGTGTTGCAGTACTGTTTTACAGATAAGTTCTGGGAACCGCGGTTGTCACTCGCGCCGCCCTGTTACCATAATCCTGCAGCGACATGGTAACCGGTAGTTAAGGACTCGCGCAAAAATAACTTCACATTTTGAATATCGATCCATCCCGCCTGGCTGCGTTGCCTACACGGATGTAGGCAAGGGGCGTGAGCACGCCTACAGGGACGACGCACATGGATGTGCTAGTGTCATGAGAGGGCAGGAGCCCGAAGTGACCGTAGGTGGTAGGGCAACGCAGGACGCAGTTGCCGAGGACGCGGAAGCTTTGCCAGGCAGGCGCCTCAACGCTTAAGAATGTAAACTTATTTTTGAGCGAGCCCTAAGATGACTTGTGACCAACCCATTTGTACTATAATAGTGTTTTTTATTACATAAAGCGCGC
>CALZJI010000056.1 GCA_945787615.1 uncultured Chromatiaceae bacterium
ACCTCGGCGCGATTATTCAAACCCTTATCTTGATGGTGCTCGACGCCTGGCATTATTTCACGTTTCGCTGCACCATAGCTTTTGAGCTTGTCCGTCACAATAGCTCGTGGCGTATAACGTAAACCTTTTAACAGTTTTCTAAAGTATTGCTTAGCCGCTTTCTTGTTTCGCCGGCTTTGTACGAGTATATCCAATACGCCGCCATCTTGATCGACGGCTCGCCAGAGCTACTGACGCTCACCGTTGATCGTGATAAAAACCTCATCGAGATGCCAGGTATCACCCAGGCGACCACGACGGCGTCGAAGCGTATTAGCAAACTGTTGACCAAACTTCATGCACCACTGGCGAGTGGTCTCATACGTTACGGTGATGCCGCGTTCAGCGAGTAGTTCCTCAACACGCGGAAACTGAGAGAAAAACGGAGGTAGAGCCAGACGGCGTAAGCGATAATCTCAGCTGGGTAGCGATATCCACGGTAAAGGTTTGCATTATCCATCATAGGCGTATGATGTCACGCATTTGGCTTCCACTACAAACCTCGCGTCTCCGTTAAGTTGACAGTACCCTCAGAGTTGTCCTGCCGTTTGCGTCGCAAGAGACTGGCCGCGGGCTAACATTTCTTTGGCGTGGGCGCGCGTTTGTTTTGTTATTTCCACACCACCAAGCATACGGGCGATCTCGTCGCTTCGCGCCGAACCGTCCAAGGTTGCAATACCTATCGTTGTCGTGTTGCGACGCGATTGCTTCGTCACGGTAAAGTGGTGGTGTCCCAATGCGGCGACTTGGGCAAGGTGGGTAACACAGAGGACCTGATGCGTTTGTCCGAGGGCGCGTAATTGGCGCCCAATCGTTTCCGCTGTGCGTCCTCCTACGCCACTATCAATTTCGTCGAACACAAAGGTCGGAATTTGCCCCCGATTCGCAGCGACAACTTGTATCGCTAAACTTATTCGCGATAACTCTCCTCCAGAGGCGACCTTATTGAGAGGGGCCGGTGGATGCCCCGGGTTGGCGCTGACCAGAAATTCGATGTGCTCTAAACCGTGCGGCGCTAGCTTTCCGGCCTCGACGGGTATGAAGGCTATTTCGAACCTTCCGCCGGGCATGCCAAGTTGGTGGATAATGCGTTGTATCTTTTTCGTTAGTCGGCTCGCAGCTTCTTTGCGCTTTATCGATAGGTCCTCGGCAGCATGAAAAAAAGTGGTTTTCAGTCGCTGCAAAGTGTCCCGGATATCTGCAAGTTGTTTATCCGTTGATGAGAGTGTTATCAATTCCGCCTCTAGGTCCGAGCGCAACGCATGGAGTTTCCCTGGGTCGACGCGATGTTTTCGCGATAATGTGTGGATTGCGGAAAGACGTTGTTCGACCCAGTCAATGCGTTGCGGGTCGACTTCAAGTTGATTCGTATACTGACGAAGTTCGCTCGTGGCCTCGTCAAGTTGGATTAACGCGTTTTCTAGTATTTCGCAGCTAGGTGTTATGGCCGGGTCAATGTCACGCAGTTTAACCAGCTGGTTCAGTTGCCGCCCTAAGGCGTTGACAATTGCCGAGTTGTCGTTTTCGTGTAGCAGAGATATGGTCTCCATTGCCGCAGTTAACAGTTTTTCCGCGTGAACGAGCCGTTGATGTTCCTCTTCCAATTGGCGGGCTTCCTTTTTCTCTAGGCCTAACGCTTCAAGTTCACCGATCTGAAATTGCAGTAGTTCTATACGCTCCTGCCGATCTGTGGAGGTTTGTTTAAGTCCGTCGAGGTCTGTTTGTAACGCCCTCCATTGATCGTAGATTTTGTTGACCCTATCCGTCGTCTCCGTCAAGCCAGCGAAATCATCCAGTAATTGACGCTGTACTTCCCGCTTTTGCAACGATTGATGTTCATGTTGGCCGTGAATATCCACCAATAATTCGCCAAGCCCGCGCAACATCTGCATGGGTACCGATGATCCATTTATATAGCCGCGCGAACGACCTTCGGCGGTGACGACACGACGCATCATGCATTCGTTGTCCGTATCCATGTCGCGTTCCTTAAGCCAACGCTGTGCCGCGCCCAAACCGCTTATATCGAATGTTATCGTGATTTCCGCGCGGGATGCCCCTTTTCGAACCACGTGGCTGTCAGCGCGGTCGCCCAGCGCGAGACCGAGGGCATCTACGATGATTGATTTTCCGGCGCCCGTTTCACCGGTAAGAACCGTAAAAGCGGTAGAGAAATCCAAATCTAAATTATCGATAATGGCAAAGTTCTTAATGTGAATTTGGGTAAGCATGCGGCCAGTGTAGCTTGGATGGTTCGCCTAAATAAAGAGCCGGAGCTGACGACAGGTTTTTCGGCTACGGGTTAAGGGCCGCGGAAAATAATAATTATCCAAAAATTGCGCCGGATTTTTGCTCAGATTCAAAGCGCGGCAAGTGGCGCATATTGGATTATGCAACAATTGCCGTAACGCAAAAGCCGAGTAAAAAGACAAACAAGGCTGGATAATTATTTTTTTCCGTGGCCCTAACCCCAGTTGAGTTTGGCGCGGAGTATTTCAAAGTGGTTGTGGTTCGCCGGATGAATTAGACGCACGGGTTTGTCCTTTTTGGTAATATGGATATGGTCTCGTTCCTGGAGCGATATGCTAGTTTGCCCATCGCACGCGAGTTGGGCGTGATCGAAATAGCAGTCGTTGATAATCAACGTAATGTGGCTTGTGCCGCTGACGACGATAGGACGGTTGCTCAACGTGTGGGGACAGATCGGCACTAACACCACCGCATCCAACGTGGGGTGCAACAACGGCCCGCCGCCGGAGAGCGCATACGCCGTGGAGCCTGTGGGCGTTGACACAATGAGCCCGTCAGATCGCTGACCGATGACAAATTGGTCGTTGATGTAGGTGTCAAACTCTATCATCCGCACCATGTTCCATTTGTGAAGGATTACATCATTAAACGCATTGCTCTCGGCGATAGATTCACCTTCCCTAAGTAGGTTTGCGTGAAGTAAAAACCGCTCCTCTATCAGGTATTCGCCTTTAATGAGTATTTCCTCCATCTTGTTGAGCAATTCATCGGGGGAAATATCAACGAGGAATCCGAGCCGGCCTTCATTAACGCCAACCAAGGGCAAGCCATAATCGCATAGGGTACGTGCCGCGTTGAGTATCGTGCCATCACCGCCCACAACTATCGCGAGATCGCATTCTTGCCCGATAGTATGATGATCTGCCGTGTCGATGTCTGTTTTGTCGAGGTGACGAGACGCGTGCTCGTTGACAACAACCCTCCGTTCGTGATTAACCAGAAAGTTCACGAGAGTATTGATGGTGTCTTTGATGGCAGGCGCATCCTGCTTGCCGATAATGCCTATTGAGTTAAACACTTCTTCCATCTACGTTCGCCTCGGCCGTTGCTGCTATGCAATTCTTGAAGAATATTGTATTAAATCAATGGCTAAATTTATTAATAGGTGGTAACTTGGCTTAGGTCTCGCGTCACAATTACTTAACATTTTGGGCTTTGAGACGCTCGTCTGGCAAAGCTTCCGCGTCCTGCTCACGCCCCTTGCCCACATCCATGTAGGCAAAGCTTCCGCGTCCTCGATTGCCGTTCCCGACGCAATTCTAACTCCTGCGGTCACTTCGGGCTCCTGCCCTCTCGTGACACTAGCACATCCATGTGCGTCGTCCCTGCAGTCGTGCTCACGCCCCTTGCCTACCCATGTAGGCGACGACGCAGCAAGACGAGATGAATCGGCGTTCAAACCGTGAAGTAATGTTGACGTGAGCCCTCAATGTCGTGGCGCTCGACGAAACCAATCACCGGCGACAAGGCGAAGCTAAGCACTCAAGTCAATAGAGTGCTAAAATAAACCACTATATTACCCTGTTCGTTGAATTTTACCGATTAAAATATACGTGGCAACAAAAAGGAAAAAACGGCCTAACAGACGCGTAGACCTGAGTGATAGGGCTAGAAGTCTACTTAAAACCCTCGTCGAGCATTACGTTCGCGAAGGTCAACCGGTAGGTTCGAAAGCGCTGGCGCGCGATTCGGGGCTCGATTTGAGTGCGGCGACGATTCGTAACGTATTGTGTGATTTGGAAAGTTTAGGGCTCCTCAGCTCTCCCCACACCTCGGCGGGAAGGGTGCCCACGGTACAGGGTTATCGATTGTTTGTCGACAATCTAGTCAGCGTGACACCACCAAGCATTGTCGAGTTGGAGCGCCTGAAGTCGGAAATGGGACGCCGTGAAAGCATCGACGATTTGCTGGAGTCTGTCTCCGGTGTGTTGTCCGAGGTAACCAGGATGGCCGGTGTCGTTATGGTGCCGCGTCGTGATTACAGGTCCTTGCGTCGAATTGAGTTCCTCCCGTTAGCGGATAAGCGTGTTCTCGCCATTCTGGTTATCAACGAACAGGAAGTCCAAAACCGGGTTATACATGCGGCACGGGAGTACTCCGCGGACCAGCTTCAAGAGGCAGCGAACTACCTGAACACACTTTTTGGCGGCAAAGATCTGCAGCAGGTGCGTGCGGCGTTGGTTCAGGAGATGGTTCAAACAAAAGAGCGCATGAACGACATGATGCAAACAGCCATTGAGATGGCGGATAAAGTCTTCGAGCGCGACACGGCTGAAGGTGACTATGTTTTAGCGGGCCAGACCAACTTAATGAATTTTGCAGAATTGTCTAACTTGGATAAACTTCGGCAGCTCTTTGAAGCATTTAACCAAAAACGGGATATATTACATTTACTTGATGAGTGTTGCGCTGCACGAAGTATGCAGGTGTTTATTGGCGAGGAATCCGGTTACCACGCTCTGGGTGATTGCAGTGTCATTACATCTCCATATAAGGTCGATGGCCAAGTGCTGGGCGTGCTAGGGGTGATCGGTCCTACGCGGATGGCCTATGAGCGCGTCATTCCTCTTGTGGACGTTACGGCGAAAATGTTGGGGATGGTCTTGAATCAGCGAGACTAAGCCCATACTTCTAGCCCATAGTTGAGGAGCGAACGAGCAAACATCCGTGGTCGGAATGCTCGTATATCAGTTTAACTTTCTGATTTATTAAAAGAAATTATCGGTAATTCCTGAGTATAAGAGAACGATTTTTCGATTGGGGATCAATTATGTCAAATAAAGAAGACGTAGCAAAGGATAAACCTGCGGCTGAACACGATGGAGGCGCGCAGGCAAGCGAAGTGACAAACGTCGAGCCGGCCAATAACGGTTCTAGTGCGGATGAGCTCAAAGACAAAGTTGCCGAAGCGAGCGATGTTGATCGGACAGACGCTCAAGATGCCGATGCTGAGGTCGAAACCCTGCCTTCTTATGAAGAGGTCACTGCGACGCTGACGCAAGTTCAACAACAAGTCGATGATTATAAAGACCAACTTCTTCGTGCTAGCGCTGAAATGGAGAACCTACGTCGTCGTACGGAACGCGATCTCGCCAACGCCCACAAGTTCGGGCTGGACAAAATCGCTGGCGAACTCCTACCCGTGAAAGACAGTCTCGAGATGGGGCTTGCCGCCGCCAGCAATGACGGTGCCGACGTTAAAAGTGTTTCCGAAGGAATCGACTTAACGTTAAAAATGTTTGCTGGGGTGATGGAGAAATTCAACATTGTCGAATTAAACCCCGAGAACGAGCGTTTCAATCCCGAATTTCACCAGGCGATGTCGGTACAGGAGGTAGCGGGTGTTGAGCCCAATACGGTGATCACGGTATACCAAAAAGGCTATACGCTGAACGGTAGACTGTTACGGCCGGCGATGGTGGTTGTTTCTAAGGCTGCATCCGGTGACGATGAAACGCCGAATGGAAAAAAAATCGACGAAATGGCTTGAAAACCCCATCGGAAGCCCCCAGTAACAGCCTTAGATAGTTATTTTCGGCTGATGCTGCTTTAAGGTCGCGGACGGGTATGTAGTCAACAGTCCCTAATAATAGAGAACAAGTTTAGTACGGAGATAGGAAAGCGATGGGAAAGATCATTGGTATTGACCTGGGTACAACCAACTCGTGCGTGGCAGTGCTAGAGGGCAATAAGCCTCGTGTCATTGAAAATAGTGAGGGCGATCGTACCACGCCATCAATCGTGGCGTTCGCGGACGACGAAGAAATATTAGTTGGTCAGTCGGCGAAGCGACAAGCGGTAACCAATCCAAGTAACACCCTATTCGCCATTAAGCGCCTTATCGGGCGTCGTTTTACGGATGATGTGGTGCAGCGCGACATAAAAATGGTGCCTTATAATATTGTCGCTGCCGACAACGGCGATGCATGGGTTGAAGCGAAGGGCAAAAAGCTGGCTCCGCCTGAGATTTCTGCTCGGGTTTTGATGAAGATGAAAAAGACGGCGGAAGACTACCTAGGCGAACCTGTTACGGAAGCTGTTATCACAGTGCCCGCTTATTTTAACGATTCGCAGCGTCAAGCAACCAAGGATGCAGGGCGTATTGCAGGTCTTGAGGTTAAGCGCATCATTAACGAACCCACAGCCGCTGCGTTGGCCTATGGGATGGATAAGAAACGGGGCGATTCGAAAATTGCCGTATACGATTTAGGTGGTGGTACTTTTGATATCTCAATCATCGAAATCGCCGAGGTAGATGGTGAACACCAGTTTGAGGTGCTATCCACTAACGGTGATACGTTCCTAGGCGGTGAAGATTTTGATTTACGGTTAATCGACTATCTCGCGGGCGAGTTTAAAAAGGACACGGGTGTTGACCTGCACAACGATCCGTTGGCGCTGCAGCGGCTTAAAGAGTCGGCTGAGAAGGCCAAGATCGAACTGTCGACAAGTCAACAAACCGAAGTAAATCTTCCCTATATCACTGCCGATGCGAGCGGACCCAAGCACCTCAATATGAAAGTGACGAGGGCGAAGTTGGAGTCGTTGGTCGAGGGCTTGGTCGAGCGCACCATTGAGCCGTGTAGTATTGCGCTTAAAGACGCTGGTCTAAGCGCTTCTGAGATCACCGACGTCATCTTGGTGGGTGGTCAGACGCGTATGCCTAAAGTGCAAGAGAAGGTGAAAAGCTTCTTTGGAAAAGAGCCGCGTAAGGACGTCAACCCTGACGAAGCCGTCGCCGTGGGTGCCGCTATCCAAGGCGGTGTATTGGGCGGTGAGGTTAAGGATGTGCTTCTTCTCGATGTCACGCCGCTGTCGCTGGGCATTGAAACGCTCGGTGGGGTAATGACCAAACTGATTGAAAAAAATACCACAATCCCGACCAAGGCGTCGCAGATCTTCTCAACGGCCGAGGATAACCAAACGGCGGTAACCGTGCATGTATTGCAGGGCGAGCGTGATATGGCGTCAACCAATAAGTCGTTGGGGCGGTTCGACCTTGCTGATATTCCACCTGCACCACGTGGGGTGCCACAAATAGAAGTGGGGTTTGACATTGACGCCAATGGTATTCTCAACGTCTCGGCGAAAGACAAAGCGACAGGTAAACAGCAATCCATTGTGATTAAAGCCTCCAGTGGTCTGAACGAGGACGAGATTCAGAAAATGGTCAATGATGCCGAAGCGCACCAGGCCGAGGATAAGAAATTCCATGACCTTGTTACGGCGCGCAATCAAGCGGACAACCTAATACACGCCACGGAAAAATCGATGGCGGAGTTGGGTGATCAGGTGTCGGCAGACGAAAAGAGTAACATCGAAGCCGCTGTGAGCGCTTTGAAAGAAGTCATGAAAGGCGACAACAAGGAAGCCATTGACGAAAAGACCAAGTCTTTGGCAGAGTTGTCTGGTAAAATTGCCGAGCGCGTTTATGCGCAGAAGGCGCAAGCGGAACAGGCCCAACCAGGGGCTACGCCGGGCGGTGGCGAGAGTGAATCCGGTGCAGAGGCCTCGAGCGCCAAGCAAGAAGACGTTGTGGACGCGGAGTTCGAAGAGGTAAAGGAAGAAGGCCGCAACAAATAACCGGCGTTCTTGGGCTGAAGAGAGGGCGACAAGCATGGCCTAAGTGCTTGTCGCCTTTTATATATTGTTAAGGGTTGGCGCCAATATTAATTGACATTGCTGTGCGCCAAGGCGCTCGTCCAGCGAAGGTTCCGCGTCCCGCTCACGCCCCTTGCCTGCATCCACGGCGGCACGGGGCGAAAACGCAGAAAAATTTGGAATCGTTCAAGTTTTCGCGACATAGCTGGACGAAGTGGATTGGCGACCAGAAATGTGAATAAATTTTGAAGACAGCCCTAAGGGAGTCTTTTGCAGCGGCGACGCGGGACTGGTCTCGCATCGTAACCATGCTGTAAGTCTAAGGTGATATGGCTAAACGAGATTACTACGAAGCGCTTAACGTTTCGCGCAATGCTAGCGAAGCGGACTTAAAGAAAGCGTACCGTCGGTTGGCGATGAAATATCATCCCGATCGAAATCCAGGCGACACGGAAGCCGAAACAAACTTTAAAGAGGCAAAAGAGGCTTACGAGGTTCTATCTGACGCGCGTAAACGAGCCGCTTATGACCAGTTCGGCCATGCCGGTGTTGATCCGTCGGCGGCGGGCGGCGCCGGATTTGGTGGAGGAGCCAGTTTCAGCGACATTTTTGGCGATGTGTTTGGGGACATTTTTGGCGCCGGTCGCAGTGCGGGCGGAAGCCGAAGTTACCGGGGTGCTGATCTTCGCTATAACCTTGAGTTAAATTTAGACGAGGCTGTTCACGGCACAACGGTGAAGGTTCGCATACCTACCATGGTTGCCTGCGATGCGTGCGAAGGTTCTGGTGCCAAGAAAGGAACCCAACCTACCGCGTGCTCGACCTGTGGCGGCCAAGGGCAAGTGCGAATGCAGCAAGGTTTTTTCTCGCTCCAGCAGACGTGTCCCCGCTGTCGAGGAACAGGTAAAATCGTGTCTAATCCGTGTCCGAAATGCAGTGGCCAGGGGCGCACTCAAGAATACAAAACCCTGTCTGTCAAAATTCCGCCGGGTGTCGATACCGGCGACCGGATAAGGCTTTCCGGAGAAGGTGAGGCGGGCGAAGCGGGTGGGCCGCCGGGTGATCTTTACGTTCACGTCAAGGTTCGTCCCCATCCCATTTTCTCCCGAGAAGACAATAATCTTTTTTGCGAAGTACCAATCAGTTTCGGTACTGCCGTGCTTGGCGGTGAACTCGATGTGCCTACGCTTGGCGGGCGTGTAAAATTAAAAATTCCTGTAGAAACGCAATCGGGACGCGTATTTAGGATGCGTGGAAAAGGCATCCGCTCCGTGCACGGGGGCGATTTGGGAGATCTCCTGTGTCGTGTTGTGGTTGAAACGCCGGTTAATTTAAATCGCAAGCAAAAAGAATTACTAGCAGAGTTCGAAGCCTCGATGCAAGAAGGCGGTACCAAACACAGTCCGAGATCGAGCACATGGTTCGACGGAGTGAAAAAGTTCTTTGAAGATATGAAGTTTTAAATGGCGTAAGGCGGTGGCCGACGTTTGGCCGCGTTCTTAAAACGGAACGTTTAAACCTCATATCTTACACGTAGTCGGAAGGAAGTACCTGGGGAGTAAGACACGAGTGGCGTGTGCGCGACAACGGCGACGAAAGCGCGTTGGGTAGCGGTTGCCAGGTAATCACCACTGGCCGCACGTATAAAAAATAACGCTACTGTCAAAAACTTCTTGCGGTGATTTCCGAGAAAGCGTGTACTCCGCGTTGAATGACGATACCGGGAGTTTGGTTCTCTAGTCTAGAGCAAAAAAAAAGAGTTTTCTTGTTCTGCCGCCGGTACCGTACCTCCGATCCGGCGATACAGGGTCAGGATGAGGGGAATTAACACGGCGTTGACAAGTCGCATCCCCGCGCAAAAGACCCTCCGATAGCAGGGGGGATTAGTGGAGCAGCGAATAAAAGAATTAAAATACATAAAGTCGTAAAAAAGGAAAAAGACTAATGACGCGTGTTGCAGTAATGGGGGCGGCCGGAAGAATGGGCCGAGCCATCATCGAGGCCTGTCACCAAGCCGATGGAGTTACTGTAGGAGCGGCATTGGAACGGGAAGGATCGGCTTTTCTTGGGGCAGATGTCGGTGAGCTGGCGGGCATTGGCCGGTCTGAGGTAACAATAACCGCGGATCTCCTTGCGGTTAGCGGTGATTTTGACGTCCTAATCGACTTCACAACGCCTGATACTACCGCCAAAAATGTAGCCGTTTGCCGTAGCCATGAAAAACGTATCGTAATAGGAACCACTGGCTTAACCGATCAGCAGCGCCAAGAGATTGCGGCGGCGGCGAACCACATCGCTATTGTTATGGCACCTAATATGAGCGTGGGCGTAAACTTATGTTTTAAATTGCTCGAGCTGGCTGCGCGCGTGATGGGTGACGCGGCAGATATCGAGGTGATCGAAGCGCACCATCGTCATAAGGTGGATGCGCCTTCTGGCACGGCTCTTCGCATGGGTGAGGTTGTCGCCAACGCCCTTGGGCGTGATTTAAACGTGTGTGCCGTGTACGGTCGGCAAGGTCAGACGGGCGAGAGAGAACGAGGAATCATTGGTTTCGAAACTATCCGCGGCGGCGATATTGTTGGCGAGCACACGGTCATGTTCGCCGACATAGGAGAACGTGTGGAGATTACGCATAAAGCATCGAGCCGTCTAACGTTTGCCAAAGGCGCGGTGCGTGCAGCCACGTGGTTGATGGCGCGCGATGAAGGATTATTCGACATGCAGGATGTATTAGGGCTGTGAAGCGCTGTTGGGGCCAATTAGCAATATAAAACGAAAAGACCAGCATACAGCCGGATGCAGAAGCACTAGCAAAGACACCGGTTATTCGTTTAGGGCTCGCGAGAAAATAAGTTTACGTTTTTGAGCGTTGAGGCGCCCGCCTGGCAAGGCGCGAAAACGCGGGAATATGCGTATATTTCAAGTCTTCGCAACGCTACCGCGTCCTCGATTGCCGTTCCCGACGCAATTCTAACTCCTGCGTCCGCGCAGTCGTGCTCTCGCTCATTACCTACGTCCCTGGAGGCAACGCAGCCAGGGGGATGGATCGATGTTCAAAATGTGAAGTGATTTTTTTTGCGAGTTCTTAGTTGCGGGATCGCCAATCCCGACAATATAGGCGAGGAGGTTAGATTGAGGAAAAAAGCCTTATTAGCGTTAGCAGATGGCACGATATTTCACGGTGAAGCCATTGGTTGTAGTGGGCAGACGATGGGTGAGGTTGTGTTTAACACAGCGATGACGGGGTACCAGGAAATTCTTACTGACCCGTCTTACTCGCGGCAGATCGTCACGTTGACATACCCGCATATCGGTAATGTCGGCACTAACGGCGAAGACGAAGAGTCGCCGGGAATCTATGCTAGTGGGCTGGTGATTCGGGATTATTCCATGTGCGTGAGTAATTGGCGGGCAACGGAGTCACTCGGTGACTACCTCAAGCGAAATAAAGTTGTTGGCATCGCTGGCATTGATACACGAAAACTAACGCGGATTCTGCGGGAAAAGGGCGCCCAAAATGGTTGTATTGTCGCGGGCGAGAACATCGACGAGACTGATGCGGTGGCGTGCGCACAACGGTTTCCCGGTCTTAAGGGTATGGACTTAGCCAAAGAAGTTAGTACGGCATTGCCTTACGCGTGGGCGCAAGGCTCGTGGCGACGTGAAGGCGGTTTTTCAACGGCGTCGGTGGAATTGGAAGGTGCCTCTGCGCATCACATCGTTGCCTATGACTTTGGCGTTAAACGCAATATTCTGCGTTTGTTGACGGACAGGGATTGCCGCGTCACCGTTGTGCCAGCACAAATGCCTGCCGATGACGTCATGGCCATGCAACCGGATGGTGTGTTTTTATCAAATGGGCCAGGTGATCCGGAGCCTTGCGAATACGCTATTGCAAACATCAAGGCCATCGTGGAAACCGGGATGCCCGTCTTCGGTATTTGTCTTGGGCATCAGCTCCTGGCGCTCGCTAGCGGGGCGAAAACCGTAAAGATGAAATTTGGTCATCATGGGGCTAACCATCCAGTAAAGGACTTGAAGAACGGCGTCGTGGCGATCACAAGTCAGAATCATGGCTTTGCCGTCGATGAAGACAGTTTACCCAAGTGCCTCATCGCAACGCACCGTTCATTATTCGATGGTTCGATCCAAGGAATCCACAGAACCGATTTCCCGGCGTTTGGTTTCCAGGGCCACCCCGAGGCCAGTCCTGGCCCGCACGACGTCGCATCGCTTTTTGATCACTTCATTGAGCTAATCGAGACCACGCAAGCAGCGCGCGGCGAAACGAAACTGCTAAAAACCCACATTTGACCCAAGCCACGTCAGATTAAATCGTATGCCTAAAAGAACTGATATCCAAAGCATCCTTATCATTGGAGCTGGACCCATTATTATTGGGCAGGCCTGCGAGTTTGACTATTCCGGTGCACAAGCCTGTAAAGCGTTGCGAGAAGAAGGCTACCGCGTGATATTAGTAAACTCAAATCCGGCGACCATCATGACCGATCCAAACACGGCTGATGCAATCTATATCGAGCCGATTACCTGGCAGTCCGTAACGCGCATAATTGACAAGGAACGCCCCCACGCGCTACTGCCGACGATGGGGGGGCAAACAGCACTGAATTGTGCGCTCGATCTCGCGCGGGAGGGTGTTCTCGAGAATTATAACGTGGAAATGATCGGGGCCTCGCGCGATGCGATTGATAAAGCGGAGGACCGTGACCAGTTTCGAAAAGCGATGACCAACATTGGTCTTGAAGTAGCCCGTTCGGCCATCGCTCACAGCATGGAAGAAGCGACACAAGTGCAGGCTCAAGTTGGTTTTCCAACAATCATACGTCCATCATTCACTTTGGGGGGCAGTGGCGGCGGGATAGCGTATAACAAAGTAGAATTCGCTGAGATTTGCGAGCGGGGCCTAGAGCTATCGCCTACCAACGAATTGCTTATCGAAGAATCTGTGCTGGGTTGGAAAGAATATGAGATGGAGGTGGTGCGGGATCGAAACGACAACTGCATCATCGTTTGCTCAATAGAGAACCTCGACGCAATGGGGGTTCACACGGGGGATTCCATTACGGTCGCCCCGGCGCAAACGCTGACAGACAAGGAATATCAGATCATGCGCGATGCGTCCATTTCCGTGTTGCGCGAAATCGGTGTTGAGACGGGCGGTTCAAACGTACAGTTCGCCATAAATCCGGCTGACGGGCGTATGATCATCATTGAGATGAATCCGCGTGTGTCCCGTTCTTCCGCGTTAGCCTCTAAGGCTACGGGCTTTCCTATCGCTAAAGTGGCTGCAAAGCTCGCTGTTGGATATACCCTCGATGAATTACGGAACGAAATAACCGGTGGAGCAAGCCCAGCGTCGTTTGAGCCAACCATCGATTACGTTGTGACCAAGATACCGCGTTTTACCTTTGAAAAGTTTCCGCAGGCCGATCCGCGTCTGACGACCCAGATGAAGTCCGTTGGCGAAGTTATGGCGATGGGGAGAACTTTTCAGGAGTCCGTGCATAAAGCGCTTCGCAGCCTCGAGACTGGAGCCGACGGGTTTACCGAACGCTTGGATACGAATGATGAAAATATCCGCGAACGTTTAAATCAGGAATTGAGCACGCCGGCTGCAGAGCGGCTATTCTACGTGGCTGATGCGTTTCGTGCAGGGGACAGTGTTGAGACCGTTAATGCGTTGAGTGGCATCGATCCGTGGTTTCTTGTGCAAATTGAAGACATCGTTAAAACAGAAGCCTCGCTTGCCGAGTTTACCCTGCCGGAATTGGGCGAAGAAGGGTTGCGTGGACTAAAGCGTAAAGGTTTTTCAGATAGTCGCCTTGCGCTGTTGTTAGGTGTTGAAGAAGCCGCAGTACGCCGTCGGCGTCATGAATTAGGCGTACACCCCGTGTACAAACGCGTGGATTCGTGCGCTGCTGAATTTGCCACATCGACCGCTTATCTTTATTCCACTTATGAAGAAGAGTGCGAGGCGGCGCCGACGCAACGCAACAAAATTATGGTGTTGGGCGGCGGTCCCAATCGCATTGGCCAAGGGATAGAGTTCGACTATTGTTGTGTTCATGCCGCGTTCGCCATGCGTGAAGCCGGTTACGAGACCATCATGGTTAATTGTAATCCCGAGACGGTGTCTACGGATTTCGATACCTCAGATCGGTTGTATTTTGAACCGTTGACGCTGGAAGACGTGCTAGAGCTGGTCGAGTTAGAGAAACCCACCGGAGTGATCGTCCAGTACGGAGGGCAAACGCCGCTGAAACTCGCTCGGGCATTGGAAGCGGCTGGCGCGCCAATCATTGGGACATCGCCCGATTCTATCGATCTCGCCGAAGACCGTGAGCGTTTCCAACAAATTCTGAAGAAACTGGGTCTTCGGCAACCGCCAAATCGTACAGCGCGTAACGACGAAGAGGCCGCGACACTGGCCGCGGAAATCGGTTACCCGCTCGTTGTTCGTCCGTCCTATGTTTTGGGCGGACGGGCTATGGAGATCGTATATGATGAAGTCGACCTGCGTCGTTATATGCGCGATGCGGTTAAGGTATCCAATGACTCGCCAGTGTTATTAGACCGCTTTCTGGATGACGCCGTTGAAGTGGACGTGGATGCCGTATGCGATGGAACGGACGTTTTTATCGGCGGCATCATGGAGCATATCGAACAGGCAGGTGTTCATTCGGGAGACTCGGCGTGTTCGCTGCCCCCTTATAGCCTAACTGTTGATACCCAGGATGAGATCCGCGAACAAGTCAAAAAAATGGCCAAAGCGTTATCTGTGGTGGGTCTAATGAATGTCCAGTTTGCAATTCAAGATGATATGGTCTATGTGCTTGAAGTGAACCCTCGCGCTTCCCGCACCGTACCGTTTGTGTCGAAAGCATCCGGGTTGGCGTTGGCGAAAATCGCGGCCCGTTGTATGGTTGGGCAATCACTCGCTTCGCAAGGGGTTTCTCGCGAAGTCATTCCGGGCTACTACTCGGTCAAGGAGGCCGTATTCCCTTTCCCAAAATTTCCGGGAGTCGACCCCATTCTCGGACCTGAGATGAAGTCCACGGGCGAGGTCATGGGCATTGGGCGCAGCTTTTCCGAAGCTTTCGGGAAAGCATTACTAGCGGCGGGGGTCGAATTACCCCGTAGCGGATGCGCCTTTTTGAGTGTGAGGGATACGGATAAAGGAAAAGTGACGGAGGTGGCTCGCGATCTCGTGGAACTCGGATTTGACATTGTCGCGACACGAGGTACTCTAAAAACCTTACAACACGCTGGCGTGCCTAGCACGTACGTCAACAAGGTAGGGGAGGGGCGTCCTCATATCGTTGATATGATAAAAAACGATGAGATCGCCTTTATAGTCAATACCACTGATGGCAAGCAAGCCATCGCCGATTCGTGCGAAATACGGCGATCGGCATTACAACACAGGATCGCCTATACGACAACATTGGCTGGAGCCCGAGCCATGTGTCAGGTTATGAAACAAAAAGATTCCGTCGGTGAGGTTAATCGTTTACAAGAGTTACACAAGGAGTTGGCGTTATGAGCAATGTGCCCATGACAGTTGAGGGTGCTACGAAGCTAAGAGAAGAGTTGCACGAATTAAAGACCGTAGTACGTCCACGTATATCACAAGCTATTGCCGAGGCGCGGGCGCATGGCGATTTGAAAGAAAACGCCGAATATCATGCCGCGCGAGAGCAACAGAGCTTTGCGGAAGGTCGTATCAGCGAAATTGAATCGGTTTTGTCCTCGGCGCAGGTCATCGATGTGAAAAAACTTAACGCTGGTGGCCGCGTCGTGTTTGGTGCGACCGTTGACTTAGCTAACGATAAGACGGGCGAGGAGGTCACCTATCAGATTGTCGGAGATTTGGAGGCGAACATCAACGAGAGAAAAGTAGCCATTAGTTCGCCCATCGCGCGGGCACTCATTGGTAAAGAAGAGGGGGAGATCGCAGCGGTAAAAGCCCCTGGCGGGATAACCGAGTACGAGATCATGGCGGTGCGCTATGTATAAATAGCTATGTATAAATAGCTTTCGACGAGTCTGGTATGCGACGTATGTTTACAATAGGAGAAAGAATACTGCTCACGTTGTGGGTGGGCGGAATGTGGTCCATTGGTTATATGGCTGTTCCATCCTTATTTTATACCCTTGACGATCGACAGTTAGCCGGCGAACTTGCTGGACAAATGTTTAGCATCATCTACGTTGTAGGTTTGGGCTGTTGTGGTTTGTTAATCGTGAGTGCATTGGCTAACGGTGTTCCGCAAGCACTGAGGGCGTGGCGAGTGTGGGTGTTGGTTACCGCGTTGGCGTTACTTGCGATTAGTTTTTTTGTTTTCCAGCCCATGATGCAGGAACTAAAACTACAAGGTTTGCGTGAAGGCAGCGAGCAGGCCTCGCAGTTTGCGAAATTGCATGGGATATCGTCGGCGGTGTATCTCGCAACCAGTCTATTAGGTCTAATATTAGTGGTGTTCGGTTTACGTCGTGGCGAGTCCGTGTGATCCCAATCCATGGTGTCTGTTGGCGTACCCACATAGGATTTCCCCGGACGCGAGTAGTTAACCGTTATAGGCAACGGTAATCTGGTAACGTTAGGGCCGCGGAAAATAATAATTATCCCAAGATTGCGCTGGATTTTTGCTCAGATTCAAGGCGCGGCAAGTGGCGCATATTGGAATATGCAACTCTTGCCGTAACGCAGAAGCTGAGCAAAAAAACAAGCAAGATTGGATAATTATTTTTTTCCGTGGCCCTTAACTCGATGGAACGGGGGAAGGCGAAGACGCGCGCGGGTCTCCTGATTACTCCTATTTTAAGGAATTGTGGAAGAGAAATATAGCGAATATGAAGGTGGCTAACTGAAGAAATAAAGGCTGCGACAACGACAAGGGCTTCGGGGGATACTATTTTTCGGAGATGTTGATTTTTTGCTACGTTGACTGAGCCTTTCTCGCGCGGTAGATCAGCGCAATATGACCAACGCGCTGTACTAATTCAGCGCCGATTTGGGCGCAGATGTCGTTGATAAGTTTGTCTCGATCAGCGCGGTCCGTAGACGCAACTTTGATCTTCATCAGTTCGTGGTGATTCAGTGATAGGTCAATCTCCCTTATCACGCCTTTGCTAAGTCCGGCGCTACCGAGGATGACAACGGGATCGAGGTGATGGCCGCGGGCGCGCAAAGCGCGTAACTGTTTATTTGATAAACTCATGAGTGAACCGAAATTGGAGAACGCGAAGTCTAAACCATCAAACGGACGTAAGGCAACGAAAATAAAGCGGAGGTTTGCTGTCTCGGCGAGTCCGCTTAACGGGGTGAAGTTCGAGTTAGCGGTCGTTGCGCTCGTCGGAGTGTTATTGTTGCCCGTCTTGGAACACTTCGTCGCTGAACCTTCTGCCCTGATCGTCCTAATACTCGGATACGGCGTGGTCATGATGGGGTGGGTGGTTTTTAGGACTCGGCGGGTCCTAGCGCGCATAAGACGGCATGGCCTCGGCGCCACGCCCCCGAGTTGCTGTCCGACAAAGGCAAACGCTAATGGCGAAACGGCCCAGTAGTCGTCGCTGGTTACAGCGCCACGTGGACGATGAGTACGTTAAGCGGGCTCGTGCTGATGGGTATCGCTCGCGTGCGGCGTACAAATTCATCGAAATAGACGATCGAGATCGGCTTTTGCGGCCGGGTATGACGGTGGTGGACTTAGGGGCCGCGCCTGGTGGCTGGTCACAGGTTGCCGCGCAACGAGTCGGTGACAAGGGGATGGTTGTCGCGTTGGATATCTTGCCCATGGATCCTCTAGGCGACGTAAGGGTATTGAAGGGTGACTTTACTGACGAAAACGTACTGGAAAACCTATTGGCGGCGTTAGGGGAGCGGAAGATCGACCTTGTAATTTCGGATATGGCGCCCAATATAAGTGGTATGGCGGCCGTGGATCAGCCGCGCGCTATGTATTTAGCGGAACTGACGCTTGACTTGGCGCGTCAAACCTTGGCACCTAACGGCGATTTGCTTGTCAAAGTGTTTCAGGGGGAGGGGTTTGAGCACTTTTATAAGGAAGTGCGTCAATGCTTCGCGAAAACGGTGATACGTAAACCAAAGGCTTCCCGTGCAAAAAGTCGGGAAATGTATTTGCTCGCAAGAAGGTATAAAGTGTAGTAAGGTTTGCCAAGGAATTAACCACGCGTTGGCGATACTTAAACCATCGATTTTAGTGGCTTTCCGGCTAGCCAAGTTGAAATTCCGTAGTGGTCAATACGACCAAGGTAAAGTGAACAAGTAAGAACAAACGCTGAAACGGGAATAACAGCAGCTTAGAATATCAGTAGGAAAACTGCTCGTTCAATGGGTTAGTTGAGCACTTGCAAATAAGGGGAATGTGACGGCTGTCGGTATCAGCGTGAGGGGTGTCACCGCTGAGGTACTTAAAGAAAAAGGCCCGAGTTAGGACCGTGAAGCCAACCATTTAGGACTACAAATTTGAGGCGATTTAATCGTGAGTGACATGGCAAAAAATCTGATCTTGTGGGTGGTAATCGCGGTGGTGTTAATGTCCGTGTTTAACAACTTCGGGCCACCTCAAGTTGCGAGTCAACCGTATCCTTATTCGCAGTTCCTCTCGGACGTGAAAGGGGGGCGGGTTGAGAAGGTGCTGATCGAGGGGCGTACGATACAGGCTTTTACCCAAACGGGGGAAAAGTTTGTGACGTACAGTCCGGGTGATCCTGGTTTGGTGGGAGATCTGATAGATGCCGGGGTTGTTATCCATGCCCGACCGCAGGAACAACAGGGTCTCTTGATGCAGATCTTCATTTCTTGGTTCCCAATGCTCCTGCTAATCGCGGTCTGGATATTTTTCATGCGTCAGATGCAAGGGGGTGTTGGTGGCCGTGGCGCCATGTCGTTTGGTAAAAGCCGCGCCCGAATGCTCGGCGAAGATCAGGTCAAAATCACCTTCAGCGACGTTGCCGGTGTAGAGGAAGCGAAGGAAGAGGTGGGCGAGCTCGTGGAGTTCTTACGCGATCCGGGTAAGTTCCAAAAGCTGGGCGGCAAAATTCCACGCGGCGTGCTGATGGTCGGTTCGCCCGGTACGGGTAAAACATTGCTGGCGAAAGCGATCGCCGGTGAGGCGAAAGTGCCGTTCTTCTCGATATCCGGTTCCGACTTTGTCGAGATGTTTGTGGGCGTAGGAGCGTCTCGAGTACGTGACATGTTCGAGCAAGCGAAAAAACATGCCCCGTGCATAATTTTTATCGACGAAATCGATGCCGTGGGTCGTCATCGCGGCGCCGGGCTGGGCGGTGGTCACGATGAACGCGAGCAGACGTTGAACCAACTCTTGGTCGAGATGGATGGATTTGAAGGGAACGAAGGAGTGATCGTGATTGCAGCGACTAACCGTCCCGATGTTCTCGATCCTGCGCTATTGAGACCGGGTAGATTCGACCGGCAAGTGGTGGTGCCTTTGCCCGATGTGCGTGGTCGCGAGCAAATTCTGCGTGTCCACATGCGTAAAGTGCCATTGGGCGACGACGTTAAGCCAAGTATCATCGCACGTGGTACCCCGGGCTTTTCTGGGGCCGATCTTGCAAATTTAGTGAATGAGGCCTCGTTGTTCGCGGCGCGTTCGAATAAACGCATGGTGGACATGCTCGATTTCGAGAAAGCGAAAGACAAGATCATGATGGGCGCCGAAAGAAAGTCCATGGTGATGAGCGAGGACGAAAAACGCCTTACGGCGTATCACGAATCGGGACACGCAATCGTTGGGCGTTGTGTTCCCGCGCACGATCCTGTGCATAAAGTTACGATCATTCCGCGTGGTCGCGCGTTAGGGGTAACGATGTTTTTACCCGAGGAGGATCGGCACAGTTACAGCAAAGAACGCCTTGAAAGCCAGATATCGAGCATGTTCGGTGGGCGGGTAGCCGAAGAACTGATTTTCGGTAGCGAAGCGGTTACGACGGGTGCCAGCAATGATATCCAGCGTACCACCGATCTCGCTCGGAATATGGTCACAAAATGGGGCTTGTCAGAGCGGCTTGGTCCGCAGACTTTCGGCGACGAAGAAGGCGAAGTGTTTTTGGGCCATTCGGTTACGCAACACAAAATGGTTTCCGATGAAACGGCGAACATCATTGACGAGGAAGTGCGAGCGATCGTAGACCGGAACTATGACCGAGCGAGGCGAATCCTCGAGGAAAACATCGACAAGCTCCACATGATGTCCGAGGCGTTAATGAAATATGAGACGATCGATAGTGGGCAGATCGATGAAATCATGAACGGCAACAAACCTAGCCCGCCGAAAGACTGGGAAGATACCTCTGGCCCGGCGTCGGGGCATGGGCCGAGCGTAACGCCTGCAGAAGACGACAGTGGTAAAGAGAAAAAGCCAGAAGGAAAGATTTCGGGTCCTGCTGGTCAAACTCATTAGTAAACAATAGGGTAAAAAAATGCGCGGGCTCTCGAGCCCGCGTTTTTTTTGGGGATTATCGAGCTTTGAGGATGATTTTTTTCGAGAAGGGTCTCTTCGCCAACATTCATACTTCTTGTACGAGTATAAACTGTAAACCTAGCTATCGGTAATCCTGTCTTCAATGAACATCGACTCAAACACACCGAGATTGCTCAGCTGCGGGGAGCGAGAGGTGGATTTGTCCGAGCCGATCGTGATGGGGATACTCAATGTAACCCCAGACTCGTTTTCAGATGGCGGTCGATTTGGTACCGTCGAGCGGGCCGTACGCCACGCTGAACAAATGGTGGAGGAGGGCGCGGCGATAATTGATATCGGCGGCCAATCAACGCGACCGGGAGCGGCGAGCATTACACTTCAGGAGGAGCTCGATCGAGTGATTTCGGTTGTGGAAGCAGTCGCTTCGGAGTTTTCGGCCGTCGTTTCCATTGACACCACCAAACCCGCGGTGATGAAAGAGGCTGTTGCGGCGGGAGCGGGCTTCATTAACGACGTACGCGCGTTACAAGAAGCTAGTGCGCTCGAAGTCGCCGCCGAACTGCAAGTGCCTGTATGCCTAATGCATATGCAAGGAAATCCGCGTACAATGCAGAAAACACCGCACTATGATGACGTTTTACAGGACGTAAAAACGTTCTTGGAATTGCGTGTCGCTGCGTGTCGCGCCGCGGGCATTCCGTCAAATCGAATCTTGATCGATCCCGGTTTTGGTTTTGGGAAGACGCTGGATCATAATTTAAGCCTCTTTAAACATTTGAATGAATTCGTAGACTGGGGTATACCCTTGCTAGTTGGGGTATCTCGAAAATCGATGATTGGGCTTGTACTGGATAAAGAAGTGGATGCCCGCATATTTGGAAGCACAGCCTTGGCCTGTCTCGCGGTTTGGCAGGGAGCGGCGATTATTCGTGCCCACGATGTCGCTGCAACTATGGACGCGATACGGATTTGTAATGCGGTTCGTAACGCACAATAGGCAATGACGTCATTAATCAATGATCGTTCTGTCGGTTTCTGTTTTTTTGAGCCGCGACGTGTTTAACATCGTCAGTTGCGGCGTCTATGGAAAATGCGCGCAACTGTGTGTGTTACGCTCGTAGGATTCGCGTCGTTGTTCAATCAGATTCTGGACGGTGGGAAGCTCTCTAGCAAGGCGCAAACACGGTGGGGTATCGATACCCTTTATGTTTCTGCGCGCCACCATTGGGTGATGGATATGCGCTCAACATGTGAAGTAACTTTTCGCGAGCCCGTATACCAGCTACGCGGGTAAGGTGCATGAGAACTAGAGCCCGCCATCCGGTGCGAACATCACTACAGACACTACAGATATTGCCTCGCGCGCAGGGTTAACAGCTGAACGCGTTGTTCGAATTGGTGAGAAGAGGAAGCTATGGTCGCTGAGAACAAGCAACGGTATTTTGGTACGGATGGCATTCGCGGAAAGGTCGGGCATGCCCCGATAACGGCGGAGTTCATGCTAAAGCTAGGGTGGGCCGCCGGGAGAGTGTTGGCTCATCAGAGCGATCGCGGTAAGGTTGTCATCGGAAAAGACACGCGTATTTCCGGGTACATGTTTGAGTCGGCGCTGCAAGCAGGGTTGTCGTCTGCAGGCGTAGATATACGGCTACTCGGACCCATGCCGACCCCGGCGATCGCCTATCTCACGCGCACGCTTCGTGCTCAAGCGGGGATTGTCATTAGCGCTTCACATAATCCGTATTACGATAACGGGATAAAGTTTTTCTCTGGCCAAGGTCGAAAGTTGGCCGATGAGGTCGAGTTAGCGATAGAGCGTGAACTTGACAAGCCAATGGTGACAGTAGATTCGGCGTTACTGGGCAAGGCTGAGCGCATTGATGATGCTGCCGGCCGCTATATTGAATTTTGCAAGAGCACAGTGCCGACGGGCATGGAGTTTCGAGGCCTTAAAGTGGTCGTGGACTGTGCGCACGGCGCAACCTACCACGTCGCGCCCGCCGTGTTTGAGGAACTGGGCGCCGAAGTGGTGGCGTTGGGCGTCACACCTGACGGCCTCAATATCAATCGAGGCTGTGGTTCCACTGAGCCCGCATCCCTGCAAAAGGCGGTGCTTGATCACGGGGCCAGCGTCGGCATCGCGTTGGATGGAGACGGGGACCGGGTCATAATGATAGATGCAAAAGGCGAGGTCGTAGATGGTGATGAGCTCTTATTTATTATTGCTCAGTCTCGGTTGAATCAAACTGGGCGCAAGGAGCCGGTCATAGGTACCCTCATGAGTAACCTAGGATTGGAGCTCGCATTGCAGGAACAAGGGCTGGAGTTTAAGCGTGCCAATGTGGGAGACCGATATGTCTTGGAGATGATTCAGGAGAGTGGTTGTACGTTAGGCGGCGAGTCGTCGGGGCATATCATTTGCCTCGATAAGACCTCTACCGGCGACGGTACCGTAGCGGCGCTGCAAATCTTGGCGGCGATGGTCGAGAGTGGTCGTTCGCTTCGC
>CALZJI010000057.1 GCA_945787615.1 uncultured Chromatiaceae bacterium
GGCGCGGCAAGTGGCGCATATTGAAATACGCAACACTTGCCGTAACGCACAAGCTGAGTGAAAAGACAAGCAAGGTTGGATAATTATTTTTTTCCGTGGCCCTTACCCCATGACTGACACCCTTTACAAAGAGAAAGCACAAGCCGTACCAAACGATTTCTGCAAACTGTCAAACTTAAGCTTTTCATGGATTTATTCTCATTTCTGAACACCAGCCGAAACACTACGGGGCGCCGTTCGCGTTACCGCCGAGTAACGTCTTGTTCGACACAACATCTCAAGCTATTGAAAAATACAGGCTAATCCAGAAGCCAAACGAAAGGCGGAGAATCGTTACCGGTTGGTAACAGACGGTAGCAGACAGGGGATGAACGTTGTAGCAAACAGCGTAAGAACGCGAAGCAACTTTTCGGGCGCTGACAGGAGAAGATCAGGCATCGAGGATACAATACAGGCGCACGCCCTCCTCGCTCTCCGTCACCTTGAGACGGGGAAGCAGCACGGCCTTGATGGGAAAGCGGGCCTTGTGCCGTGACGGATCGAAGGGCTCTCCGTAAGCAACACCTGTGATCTTCAACTGCTTGCGCCGATGGCGCTCATCGAGATCATCCACCTCCTCCAACCGTTGAGTGACAAAGCGCTTCATCACCCAACCCTCGGCGTCCATGCGATAGAGCATCTCCGACAACAGGCCCACCACGGTGGTGGGGATATCGAAGCCATACCAGGAGATAGGGATCTCCTCCCGCTCCTCGACGCCGTCCTGCTCCCACATGAACAAGCACATAGCCGCCGCAGCCGAGTTGAACATGTCAAAATGGTCGCGGGCTTTAATCTCCATCCCGACCCCGCCCTTGGGATCTTCGACAAATGAGTATTGTGCCATTCAATAAATCCTCCCGAACAATTTTGGATACTGTAACGTATAAGTTGGGGAACGCTTTCCATGAACGAAGCATGGTGATATGGATTCGCGCTTGAAAATATTCTCAAAAATTTTTCTCGCGCTCGTTACACCGGATCCCGCGGCTCCGATTCAAAGAAGCAATGCTACCCCGCGAGCACAATGTTCACGTCTTTGATTAACTTCTTTGCCCCCTAACCATTGTTCTTACAGACGTTCGTTTGGCTTTCTTGCTCTGTCCAGCTAGTCGTTACAGGGCGCCAGTTGAGCTTTCTTCGAGTATTCCACTCGCACTCTCAAAGAAATTAATTCGAGTCTGACCCGAATGGCACTTACTTAGGGCCGCGGAAAAAAATAATTATCCAATCTTGCTTGTCTTTTCACTCAGCTTCTGCGTTACGGCAAGTGTTACATATTTCAATATGCGCCACTTGCCGCACCTTGAATCTGAGCAAAAATCCGGCGCAATCGTTGGATAATTATTGTTTTCCGCGGCCCTTACGGCCGGTCGTGGTTGATGCGCTACGCCCCCTGTCGCTCACCCTTCGGGCGTGCTTCATATGTCCAAGTCCGCGGCCAACTCCCACCCATTGCCTCGAAATCGAAGCTCCCCCGCACAATATTCCGCTACGCTCGCTTAACTACGCTAAAAACGTAAGGTTGTCAAAATGCGTGGCGTGACGCCCGGCGCGGGAAACCCCACCGCTTCTTCATAATCGGCATCGAAGAGATTGTCCACGGCAAACGCTATGCTCCAGTCCTCGCTTTGAGACCACGTCACCGCGGCGTCGACGGCCACGTAAGATTCAAGCGTACGTGCGCCGGTGGGAATGGATGAATCCTCGACGTCCCCCACATAACTCACGCCGATATGATAGATTGCATTGGATTTAGGCTGCCAACGCGCGGATAGCCCGCCGCGCCACTTGGGCCGGTTGCGCAATGGTTGGTCGCTATCCTTGATGTCCGTTTTCGTATACGTGACGTGACCATTGAGCCACAGCGAGACGACGGGACGACTCTCAGCGAAGAGTTCGACACCTTTCGCCGAGACCTCCGAGCGGTTTACTAACTGGGGCGGCGGCCCTTCGTCTAAGTCAACGAGATCAAAATACCGGCTGTCGAAAAACGTAACGCCGATGTGGCTTTGATCGTTCCAGATCTTCTGTGTCACGTTAACGTCAAAACTCTCACTCGTCTCCGGCTGTAGGCTGGAATTGCCAACGATCGCGTTTCCAAGGGCAAAGAAACTCGGCAGTTTAAACCCTTTGCCCCAGTTAGCCCTGAGCGTAGTCTGGCTAGACGCAATGCGGTAGGCCATGCCAAGCCTCGGACTGGTCTCCGAGCGAAAGTCCTCGGGATTATCCACCCGCAGTCCCACGTGCAGCGTCACTGCGTCGTTTGGGGAAATTTTCGCCTCCATGAACGAAGCGTGAGTCTTGCGATCTAATTCAAAATGGCCCGCAACGGGGAAGCCTGCAATCACCAGCTCGCTATCGCTTCGGCCCTCCTCCCGTTGCGCGTCTACGCCAAGGCTAAGCGTTAACGCTCGCGTCAACGAGATATTTCCCGTCGCCGCTAGGTGTGTACGTTCAAAGCGGCTGTCGCTGCTATTGGGCGGAATACCGAACGGATCGCGCGATCCCGGCGCTACGCCGGGCGAACTTACCGCTTCGTCGCGGTCATAATAACTGGCTTTAATGGTGTAGTCCCATCGACGGCCAATCTGTCCTCCGAACTCAAGGCCTACAGATAGCTCGTCAGCATCGCGGTCCTCGGCGTCACGTCGAACGGCGAACATCTCGCCGCCGCTATCGTCGGGAAAGCTTGCGCTGGCGCTACTATTGTAACGGGACATGAGCTTAATCCAGGTCGATTCTGACGGCGCGACATATATTTTTCCGTCGATGTTCGTGCCGTCATAGTGACTGAGCTCCGTCGTGACATCAAAAAATTTTTTTTTACAGAAAAAGAACGTGTACTGATGTAGTTCATTGGCACATTATATCGCGATCTATACCCGTGGCGTTTGAGATTTAGGTGTTAAGAGTGCGTCATATTCATTTCGTGGCAAGGCGAAATGACGAGTAATAGCCGGACTATTGCGAGGAGTTTCAACGCAGACATGGA
>CALZJI010000058.1 GCA_945787615.1 uncultured Chromatiaceae bacterium
AGGGCCGCGGAAATAAATAATTGTCCAAAGATTGCGCCGGATTTTGGCTCAGATTCAAGGCGCGGCAAGGGGCGCATAATCCCTTTATGTAACCCTTGCCGCAACACAGAAGCTGAGCGAAAATGCGGCGTAATTTTTGGATAATTATTATTTTCCGCGGCCCTAATATCAACAAAATTGCGCTGGACCTACACTACGCTCGCTAAGATTTAACTCCGAATCTTTTCGCGGGGCGAGGGACTAAACTCTGCATTTAAACATAAATGGGATCGCTTGGCGATGCTTTCTCGTTAGCAAACTACTTAGGCCTCGGCGGTCGAACAGTCACTCAGCACGCCCTCAACGTGCTTCAGAATCTCATCTGGCAATAGCGGTTTTGTAAGAAAGGCACGAATTCCAATTTCTGTCGCGCGCGGTTCATCGAATTTGTCAGAATATCCGGTACACAGGATGATAGGGAGTTCGGGGCGAAGCGCTAACATCGCCTGCGCGAGTTCACCTCCGGTAGATCCTGGCATCGTCTGATCGGTTATCACTAAGTCTATGTCATCCGGATCTGCTTCAAAATGCTCTAAGGCTCGATGACTTACCGTGTATATTTTTACCAAGTAACCGTGACTCTCTAACAGCTCACCCAGAAAATTAGCGACTGACTGTTCGTCGTCCACGACAAGGACCGTCCCTTTGGTTTTCTGGCTAGGGGCGACTGCTTCGCCGGCAATGTTACTCGCCGCGTAGGCGGGCGCTAGATCCTGCTGCGGGAATAACAAGCGTATGCTGGTACCGAGATTGGGCTCCGAGTCAACGGCGATGTGGCCACCGCTTCCATGAACGATTCCGTGCACAACGGATAGCCCCATGCCCGTCCCCTTTCCTAATTCCTTGGTTGTAAAGAAGGGATCAAACATACGCAATAACACCTTTGCTGGCACGCCTTGGCCCGTATCGCGTACATAAATCTCTACCCAACAGCCATCGTATTGCTCACGACAAGAGGCACAGTGTCCGCGTTGGCTCTCGCTGACCTTCGACCCGATCTCGATCGTTCCTGTTCCGCCCATCGCATCGCGGGCGTTAATCACTAGATTCATTAGCACTTGATGCAGCTGGACAGGATCAATTTTTATATTAGATAAGTTATTTTCGTTCCGAATCTTAACGTCAATGGTCGAGGGCATCGCTGCCGCAAGTAATTTTACAACTTCATCGATAATCGATGCCGCTAACACCAGGCGTGGTTCGCCAACATCGCCACGGCTGTAGGCGAGTATTTGATTAACCAGATCACGGCCCCTACTCCCTGCCGTTTGCACCTCCTCTAAATACTCTCTTAACTTGCCGCTTTCAGGGGG
>CALZJI010000059.1 GCA_945787615.1 uncultured Chromatiaceae bacterium
CCCCAGGCAATTGCTCCTGCATGGCTCTATCTCGGTAACTGCGTCCTGCGTTACCCTATCTCCTGCGTCCATGTGCGTCGGTCACTTCGGGCTCCTGCCCTCTCGTGACACTCGCACGTCCATGTGCGTCGTCCAGGCGGTTGGGCTGCGGCCGCGTTCGGGTGATCTAACCTTGGAGGTTTTCGCGTGGAAATAATATTCATCATTGTCGCTGTCCTAGCGTCGTTATTACTGATAAAAAAAATCGTTCAGACAAAAGCGCGACACCGTGCGGCGGCTAACGTGATGTTTGCGAAGTATACGTATCTTCAATTACCGCGGAAAGATCAAGAGAGAATCCATCAAACCGCTGTCTCGATGATTGGAGATGCGACTGTGGAAAACATGGCGTTTGCCAATGACGTGCAACGGTACGGTTGGTACGCCTTAGCAATGGATCGACTAAATATCCCCTCCGCGGTACCCGACAATCCAAAATGGTATACAGTTAAGAATCCTTATAGTGCAATAAAACCCGGAGATCTGATGTTGAGAGGGATAGCTAAATATCTGAAACGAGAGTACGATTTAGATGTCACGGTGACCGAGAAAAACCAATAAACGAGAAGGCGTAAATTGCCTGGTCACCGGATGCCGCAAACTGGCTAGCCGCTGTTTATGTACGATTTTGTTCCGTTGAATGGAAGATCTAAGGGCCGCGGAAAAAAATAATTGTCCAAAGATTGCGCCGGATTTTTGTTCAGATTCAAGGCGCGGCAATTGGTGCATATTGGAATATGCAACAATTGCCGTAACGCAGAAGCTGAGCAAAAAGACAAGCAAGGTTGGACAATTATTATTTTCCGCGGCCCTAAGCGACGAAAGCGTAAGCTGCGGTCGGTTGTGACGAATATATCTGCGTAACCTAACGCGATAGGAAAAAATTAATATGAGCTTCATTCCGAGCAAGCAAGATCGACTCCCTTTGTTGTGGTTTTTCATAAGTGCTTTGATTATTTACGAAGCACTCATGTTTTTCTTCCCACCAGTCATATGTTTTATGCTCTATGCTTGGCTGGTCGTGGGTTTGGGTTATCTGGTAAAAATCAGTGCCGTTCCCGCGTTACCAAAAACGTTAGCCGGGCATTTTTTGAGGTGGTCTATGGCGGCACTCTGGCCGTATTATTGGCTTCGCGCATGAAAGGGCTAGCGACGCTAAGGATAATGTGAATCGTTGAGTCCACGCCATGAATGAGCATTGGTTCTGGATGCGGATACGCATTGTCCCGGCAAGCTTCGTCGAAAGTAGATCCTGCTTAGTTGGAAAAAGGCCTGGCGACGAATTCGAAGACGATTACTTTTCTTTTATTGTTTTAAACATGTCGTCTAGAGAAATGGGTTTCTCGATGAAATAGCCTTGGGCGTAGTCAACGCCTATGTCGCGAAGCAGGTTTAGGGTGTTCTCGCTTTCCACGTATTCAGCTACCACTTTTTTATCCATAAAGTGCGCAACTTCGCAGACAGACTTTACTACGGCGTAGTCGCTGGGAACGATCTCTATATTCTTAATAAAGGTACCGTCTATTTTTAAATAGTCTACCGGTAGATTTTTCAAATAACCATAAGAGGACATACCGCTCCCAAAATCATCGAGGGCAAATTTGCATCCTGTCGTTTTTATATGTTGTATAAATTCTGCGGCGTCAGAAAGATTGGAGATGCCCACCGTCTCTGTAATCTCGAAGCATATCTTCTCCCTAGGTACTTGGGTCTTCTTCATTTCGTCAAATAAAAACGCGAGAAAGGTATCATCGGCCAGCGACTGTCCCGAGAGGTTAATTGTCACGCCCGCCGTGTTGACGAACGCCTTCTGATGGTTTGCCAGCCACTGGAACACGTGTCGCACGACCCAGCGATCAACGGAGGGCATGCGACCGTACCATTCCGCCGCCTGAATAAACCTTTCGGGAGCCACTGGGCGGTTGTTGTCGTCGAGAACACTAAGAAGTGTCTCGTAGTGGGGCAGTGCGCCCGCCTCGCTGTTGATCGGCTCGATGCGTTGGCAGCGCAACTCCAGGCTATCTGTCTCCAATGTTTTGTCGATTATTCCCACCCATTTCATCATCTCATTGCGATGGGAGACCCTGGCATGGCCCGCGTGATAGACTTGGAGGCGATTGCCTCCTGCATCCTTGGCGATGGCGTTGCTCGATTCCGCAGCTTGTAACAGTTCGGTGGTCGTGCCACTTTGGCTGTTTATTGGAACCAGTCCGATACTCAGGGCGATGGAAAAACTTGTCTCTTCCCATTCGAAGCGAAAATCCGCAATCGCCTTGATTTGCTGTTCTGCAATGTCGAGAGCTTCGTCAAGGATACAATTTTCTAACAGCATGCCGAACTCATCGCTGCCCAGGCGCGCTAAGACGCCCTGTTCGCCCAGCGTTTGTTGCATCTTACTCGCAAGCTCGGTGAGCAATTTGTCGCCACCGGCGTAGCCACAGGAATTGTTCACGACACTAAAATTGTCAACATCGATGAAACAGAGCGCGTGGCGCGATCCATCGTGTTTTGTGCTCGCTACGGCGTCGCTCAATAGGCGTTCAAATTCACGGCGGTTGACGAGTCCGGTTAACTGATCATGGGTCGTCTCATGCAGCAGCTGTTCATGGAGACTTTGTAACATCGAGAGCTGCGCTCGATCCATGGCGGGATCATCCACGCTATCCAGCGGGACGACCCTGCCATGATACAAGTTCAAGGCCAGGTCTTGTATGCCCAGCGTTTTGTTTTTGAGCCCTAAGTAATTTACGAATACAAAGACCTCTTTATCCGGATCTATCCAGGCAACGCGCAGTTTCTTTGACTTGGTGTCGTCCAACTTGAAATGCACCCAATCGCCTTCACTGATACGCCTCGCGCGTTTTAGCCACATTTCCCACTCATCATCGGCAAGCCTTTCGCGTTGGGCGTCGGTGTACTCCTCGGTAGCAGGAGCCGGTTTTTCTTGCGCGCACGCTTTCCGTACGTCCTTGAGATTCTCAGTGTACGACTGGTTCTGGATCTTGGAGAGCCTATCCAGCTGCTTTAGCATGTTGTGAAACACCTGGTTGGTGCCGTCGAATTCTTTGTTGGCTTTGTCGATCAAGCCGTCCATGATATTTTTCAGACCGTCTTGTCGTGAAGACGTCTCGTCCTCGCGGTAGAACTCTAATTGCGAGATCCTGTTGATGACATCACGTATTACATGTGTTTTGTCGAGAAACAGCGAATTGTCCTCAAGCGCAACCTTTACGATAGGTAGCTTGAGTCGTTTAATCCATGGTTTCACGCTGTCAGCGACTAACGGATCCTCCAACATGGCGTTGAACAATCCGTCGGAAACATCCATTACATCGGTGTCGTGTACACTGATCTGTTTCGCTACATCGTCGGGCGTGGCCGTTGCTAGCTGATCTTGAATATGAGCTCTTACATTCTGGAGTACACTATCGGCGACCTCAGAGGTGTCGTATTTCGACTGTAAACTTGATATCGCGCTGACGACTTCGTTTGTCTCATAGACGTGATCAGTGGGAGAAAGAGAAGTCCTCGTTATGGCATCCTCGGCGGCGATCCGTTGTTGGCTTCCAAGCTGGGTGGGAAGTGGGCCGGAATCGGGGTCAAACGTTTGTTGCTTGAGAACCTTTCGGAGATCGAGGAGCTCGCGGACAACTTTGAAAAGGTCCGCTTCGTCGGACGCGGAGGCTGAATTTGTGGCAACAGTAGCTTGTGGACCGCTATTTTCCCTTACATTGTCGCTTCTTTCGGCGGTCGCATCTCCATTTTCCTGGTGCGCGACAGGACGCGACATTGCCGCAGTTTGGGTTTGCTCCGGTGAGTCTTTATCTGCGACGTCAGTAGGCGTCAGCGGAGCCGAGCTTGCGGGCGCATCATCGGAATTGTCGCGGGTGGTACTAGGCGGTATTGGTTCATCGATTATGGCCTCGCTTTCTTCGGCGGTACTTTTTTTGAACGCGTTCTCCGGTGGCTGGTCATCCTGCGCTGCGCAGTGGGGATCTTGCTGCGCGGCGGAAGCCCTATGTTGCGGTTTCGCACGATCTTCCGATAACGGCGATATGCCGTTTTCGCTAAGCACTGTGTTAAGTTGCTCGTAGAGTGGCCCAGACTTCTCGACTAATACCTCCTTAAAGCACGTATAACATATCTTGTTAGCTAGCGGGTCGAACTCTAGATCTTTGATCGTATCATGGAAGGCGTCCAGAAATAGTTGAGGCCCATAAGGATTCGTGTCCGCATTTACGCGCTCGCTAAATAGAATTGAAAGACCCTCCTCGAGGAGGGAAAGCGGCTGACTATATTTCGTTTCCACGACGTTAGCCGCATCGGAAGCGGCCAACCAGTCCTCCAAAACGTCGTCTTCAATTAATGTGAGCTCCGGGTCGGGAGCACCGGCAGCTGCTTGACTCGTGTTGAACGGGGGTTTGATGTTACACAGGCGCTCGTTGATGGCGCCTAGGATCGCGTTGATCAGCGTGTCCTTTGAGTTCTTTGCCGCATTGTATGCTGTATAGTACTGATTCTGAGTCTGGAAATCGGCTGCTTCACCGGACTTCTCGTAAAGTTGGGTCGCGATTCGAGTAAGCGTGCTGTCGAGCATCGGTTCAGCGGTTTCCAGAACCGCGAGCTTGCACGCTTGGGTGATGGCGAGGACTGCGCTTTCGGTTGTTACTCTGACTTCACCTGCCACGTCCGGTTCGGTTTGTCGTAGTGCTTGATCGTTGCTCTCAAGTGCTTGGAATTGGGAGGCGAAGTTCTGAATCACGCCAAGCGCGGCAAGGTCTGGGTTGACGAAAGCCAATCCAGAACTGCGTAGGTCTGTCCTCCGGATACGTGCGTCGAAAGTAAGTTCCGCCCCGTTATCCGCGCTAGGAACGGTACAACAAATCGTAACGGTCTCACCGACGCCAGGAAACGCTGTCGAATCCAATATCGCTTGATCTGCAGGCAGCTTGTAGACTACAAACATCCCGCCGATGCAGAAGTTTCGTATTTCACATGCGGCGCTATTTCCGCTCGCCCATTGTAGCGACGCGTCAAGCCGCAACGCGTAACGGGGGAAACTGCGGTTTTCTCTCCCGTTTGTCGTGGCGTTCCGTTGATCAGGACGGATAATCGTTTCCATTTATAACATACTGTTTCTAATAGGTTATTATCTTGGCCTCGGTTCTCTTCCAGGCGAGAACTGGCCCTGAAATCTTCCGTGGGCGTCTCTGGAGTAACGCGTTCCTTGGGCTATCTTGTTTTGTTATCGTCCGACTACATGCGAACTTAACGTCTAGAGATCAATGCTACGTGGTTGTACTTATTTTTCCGGCCTTTTTTCCCGGCGCTTCCGCTCCAAAAGCGCGTGCCTTGAAGACTGTATGTGCTGGTGTGCCTATAACATAACGAGACCTATCAATGCATAATATGTGCTGTTCGGGGCGGTAAACCGCCAGAGATTGGGCCACGACAGCGGTCGTCATCTACGTTGTAAGGGCTCGGAAAAAAATAACTTCGTATTTTTCGCGCCCAGATTTGGGTCAGTTTTGGACAATCCGATTGAGCAAAACCGCAGGACTAGCCGGGCTAATTCGAGGATTTTGCGATTGAGGATTGTTCAAAGATGGCCCGAAGATGGGATGCGAAAATCGTA
>CALZJI010000060.1 GCA_945787615.1 uncultured Chromatiaceae bacterium
ATGCCGTCACGCCCGAGGAACTGATTGATCAAGCTGACAAAGCGCTCTATGTTTCGAAGGAAACCGGGCGTAACCGGGTAACACGGTGGGATCCCAAAACCGTTTTAAGTACTCTACAAGCGAGAAAGGAACAATCGGAAAAAGAGGCGGCAACAAAGACAGAGTCCGAAAATGAGAACGTTGTCGCTGCGAGCGAGATGACGAAACTACGCAAGCGCGTGAGGGATATACAACGAAGCTATAAGAAGCGTCTACAGGATTTCGAACGAGAACAACTGTGCGATCGCGTAACGGGATTACCCAATCGGGTCGGTTTCATAGAGGAAATTCAGCTTGAAATAGCTAGAAGTCATCGTCAGAACGACTCCTTTGCCGTCGTGTTACTGGACGTTGATAAGTTAAAATGGGTAAACAACACGCTAGGCCGTGAAACCGGCGACCGGTTACTTAGAGAGGTTGGGCAACGGATATACGGCGTTCTAAGAGCGAACGATGTTGTCTCCCGTTTTGAAGACCACCAAGCCGGGGCGGTGATATCGCGGGTCTGCGGTGATGAATTTGGTTTGCTGCTCACGGAATTGACCGTCGTCGAAGATAGTGTACATGCCATTAAGCGCATCATCGAGACGCTATCTAAACCTTTTCATTTTAACGATAACGAGCTTTACATTAGCGTTGGAATAGGGCTTAGCGTTTTCCCTCAAGATGGCTTGGAACCCGAAACATTGCTAAGCAATGCCGATATTGCGCTGAATACGGCTAAGTCCTACGGACCCAACACTTATCAATTTTTCAAGGGCGAGATGAATGAAACATCTATTCATCGACTCCAGCTCGAGAACCACCTACGCCATGCCATAGAAAATGAGGAATTTTTACTCTATTACCAACCTAAGGTCGATATAAAGACAGGGACGATAACGGGCATGGAGGCGCTAATACGTTGGAACTACCCGGAGACGGGTATTATTTGCCCAGACGAGTTCATACCCGTTGCCGAGAATAGCGGCCTGATAACATCTATCGGCGAGTGGGTACTTCGCACAGCCTGCCAGCAAGCGAAGCAATGGCGTGACGACGGATTCGATTTGTCTGTTTCGGTTAATCTATCAGCCCGGCAATTTCAACAAAACGACCTTATAGAGTCGATCATTGCTATACTTGAGGAGACACAGCTCGACCCACATCTTTTAGAATTAGAAGTCACTGAAACGGCCATAATGAGCGACACTGAAGCGGCTGTTGCGACGATGCACATGATGCACAACCTCGGCATCCGCATTTCTATCGATGACTTCGGAACCGGCTATTCGTCGCTCAATCATCTTAAGCGATTTCCCATCGATACGGTAAAAATAGACCGGTACTTTGTTAAAGACGTTACCACCGATGAGAGTGACGCCGCTATCGTTACTGCTATTCTCGAGATGGCACATAAAATGGACTTGACAGTCGTTGCGGAAGGTGTCGAAACTGAAGAGCATCTTACATTTTTAAAAGACTTACATTGTGAGGAAGCACAAGGCTATCTCTTTAGTCGGCCCGTACCGCCGTTGGAAGCCACTGGCTTGCTAGAGGCACCTGAGAATATGCGGTCACCCTCAGTCACAAATGCGAAAGCATCGACTACTAGCACGTAATGCCTGCTTAGACATAGCGGTTTATCAACCTATCCTTATTCGTTAAGGGCTGGCGCTAAACTTAATTTACGTTTATGGACGCCAAAGCGCTCGTCCAGCAAAGCTAGCGCGTCCTCGATTGCCGTTCCCGACGCAATTCCACCTCCTGCGGTCACTTCGGGCTCCTGCCCTCTCGTGACACTAGCACATCCATGTGCGTCGGTCACTTCGGGCTCCTGCCCTCTCGTGACACTAGCACATCCATGTGCGTCGTCCGTGCAGTCGTGCTCACGCCCCTTGCCTTCATCCATGTAGGCAAGGCGCGAAAACGTAGGAACATTCGAAATCTTTTTGGGTTTTCGCAACACCGCTAGGCGAGATGGATTGGCGACCAGAAATGTGAATTAATTTCGAAGGCAGCCCTAAGGCACGCTAACGTCACGGTTTCGCCTCCGAATTATATTTCGCCGTCCTCATTAACGCACCCAATATCGTCTCTGCCCACCGCACGGTAAGTGAGAAATGACCTTCCCTCGGTATGATCTCAACAGCGCAGTTGGGGATCTGTTCCGCGTAGTGATAACCCATGGCCACCGGAACAGTGCGATCTTCGGCGCCATGCCATAATAGCGTGTCTACCGTAATCGCGCTCAACTCGGTTCCAGAGGGTTGGGTATACAGGAAGAGGTCCCATGCCGGGCCTCGGCCTCCGTGATGAAACGCTTCGGCAGCCGAACGGATACAAATACCGCGTGTCTGCGGTTCTTTTAACACCTGCTTATCCGCTTGAGGGGCTTTGCCCGCGAGGATAGCGAGGACCGCCTCGGGGTAGCGCCGCATGAAGGGGCCGATTACGTTTGCATACAGCCACCGCGTCATGCGCGGGGATCGGCGCATAAGGTCAATCATTCGTGCCGCAATAAGCCCCATGCCGTTTTCTGACCCAACTTCATCCATTGATCCAAGAGCACAAACAAGGCCGAGGGCTGTCATGTACGCGCTGAGTGTTTGAGCACACGCCACCGCGTAGGGTCCACCACCTGAGACGCCTAGCACGGCAAATTGGTTTAACCCAAGATGTTCCATTAGTCTCGCTATATCGCCCGGCCAATCGCCAATTTTCCGATTCGGTAGGTAGTCCGAACCGCCATAACCCGGGCGATCTACCGCCACCAAGCGCGCGCCAACGTTCTTCGCCGCCGTATCCAGTAACTGTGCCTCGAGCCGGGAACCGGGAAAACCGTGATTATACAAGACGGGATAGCCGTCGAGAGCACCATACTCGCTGTAGCAAAGCCGACGCCCGTCCTTTAACTGAAGAAACGTCGTATTAGAACCGTTCGCTTTGTTTAGCATTGGATAGTTCTAGGGCCGCGGAAAATAATAATTATCCAAAATTGCGCCGGATTTTTACTCAGATTCAAGGCGCGGCAAGTGGCGCATATTGAAATATGCAACAGTTGCCGTAACGCAGAAGCTGAGCAAAAAGACAAGCAAGGACGGATAATTTTTTTTCCGTGGCCCTTAAGAAATTAGATATACGCCAACGACGTCATGCAAAGCCTGTTACTAGGTTATGGTCGTATGCTTTCTGCGGTACCCTTTGCTTCGTCTTCCGGCATCTGTGTATATACCCGTGGCGTTTGAGATTTAGGTGTCAATAACACGCCCTCTTCATTCCATGGCTGCGTTGAAACTCCTCGCAATAGTCCGGCTATTACTCGTCATTTCGCCTTGCCACGAAATGAATATGACACACTCTTTACACCTAAATCTCAATCGCCACGGGTATATCTCTAGTTTGAAGCGCATACCGCGCTGTCGTCTGCCAAGACCTATCTCATATCGTTGGGGGCCTCTAGGCGCACAACCTCCCATTCGCCTTCCCGTAAGACAATCTTCCTATCACAGCCCTGTTCACGTTCATCGCCTCGCTGGCCAGGTAAATACGAAATAACTCTCTCTCCCGCTTTGCGAAGTTGCTCGATCTTAGCTTGCAACGCGGAATCCGTCTGATACGGCGCTAATATGGCATGCGTTTCGTACGGTTCCTCGGCACTAACGCGTATCAGTGTTTTAAGGTCGGTACTGAATCCGGTAGCCGGCCGAGCACGACCGTAGACTCGGCCGACCTCATCGTAGCGCCCACCTCTAGCGAGCTCTTGACCGTGTCCTGGCACAAACGCAGCAAACACAATACCCGTTTTGTATTGGTAACCACGCAGTTCAGCCAGATCGTAATGGAGTGGCGTCAATGGAAGTCGGCGCCGCGCTTCTGCTGCGACTTTCCTCAACTCCTCCAGCGCGCCCTGAACCTGGCTGCCCGCATCTCGCAACACACTCTGCGCTTCAGTCAATACGGTTTCATCACCGTATAGGTCGACTAAGGCCATAAAGAGACTACACCATTTGTCGCCTAAACCCGATTCGGCCAACAAAACCATCATATCGGGTTTCGCCTTTCGCTGCACCGCCTCGAATAACGCGGCTTCTTGCTCCCCGTTAAGACCGGCTTCCGTGGCGAGTCCACGTAAAATTCCAACATGGCCAAGGTCGATGTGTATATTTTCTACACCGGTTGTGATTAACGTTTCCACCATCAGGTGCAGCACTTCAACGTCACCCTCAATTCCGGGGTAACCGTACAATTCGGCGCCAACCTGTATCGGCTCACGAGTCGCCGAAAACCCTTCGGGACGTGTATGTAAAACGGCTCCGACATAACAGAGTCGTGTCGGAACCTCTCGCTTGAGATGATGGGCGTCAATTCGGGCTACTTGTGGAGTGATATCGGCACGCACCCCCATCAGGCGGCCGTTTAATTGATCGGTAAGTTTATATGTTTGGAGGTCTAGATCATCGCCACGCCCGATCAATAAGGAGCCAACGTATTCCACTAAAGGCGTAATGACCAATTCATATCCCCAGCTATGAAATAGGCCAAGGAGCTGGCGTCGCAACCGCTCCAGATGCTCGGCTTGCGGCGGCAATAACTCCTCAATGCCCTCGGGTAGCAACCAACGATTATTGTCTATCATAGGCTTGTGATTCTGCTGCACCGTTATACACGATATGCGCATTTCTACATCAACCGTGGCGAGCATTCTGTCGGCATAAACAGCGAATTACTACTGTGGGCATGCGATATCTCTTCTCGCATGATCGTATAACGTTCCCGCGATCCCCCAAAGGAGCAATAAACCGCGCCCTCTATCCCGTTCGCCGCTCTATAAGGGCCTCGGAAAAAAATAATTACGCAACCTTGTTTGTCTTTTCACTCAGCTTCTGAGTTACGGCAAGTGTTACGTATTTCGATATGCGCCACTTGCCGCGCCTTGAATCTGAGCAAAAATCCGGCGCAATTTTTGGATAATTATTATTTTCCGTGGCCCTAAGGGCTCGCGTCAAAATTAATTCACATTTTCAACATCGATCCATCCCGCCTGGCTGTGTTGCCTACATGGACGTAGGTAAGGAGCGAGAGCAGGACGCGTTAGAATTGCGAAATCTTGAAATATTCGCATATTCCTGCGTTTTCGCCCCTTGCCTACATGGATGTAGGCAAGGGGCGTGAGCAGGACGCGTTAGCTTTGCCAGGCGGGCGCCTCAACGCTCAAAAATGTAAACTTATTTTCGCGCGAGCCCTTAGCGCAGTAAATACAACAATGCCACACCGCTTAACATGCTCACTAAACCGCCAATTCTCATCGCCCTATCGTCCATGGCCATCATCATCTCCATGGCCTGGCGCATTAGCCGCGGGCTGACAAATGGCATTATACCCTCTATGACCAGCAGCAACGCGACCGCCGCGCCCAAATCTGCCCACATGTAGGCCTCCAAATTTCTAACGCTTAAAGAACCAATGCATAAAGACCCCATACTGGCCAAAAGCAAGGCTGCATCTTCAACGCACGTTCCGCTGGCGCTGGCGGTCTAAACCACACAGGGTTAAGCACTAACCCACATTTAGACCTGCTATCTACCGCGGCCGCCGAAGGCATTGAATCGTTGACGCGTAGTCGCTGCGGGCTACTGAACTTACGGTCACGTACGCCGTCGTCGCTTCAGTCCGTGCGCGCCGATTCTTCGATGTCCTAGACGCCCGCGAGGATAACCGGCAATAAATGCGGGCTAAATCTCAACGTATTGAAAATATCTAGGAAAACGGGCGCCGCGCAATTCATGCAGCGCCCTTGTTTTTGAATAGCTGATTCGTTTAGTCGGCCCGGGACCACACCTTTACGCCAAACCTATCTAGCGACCTTTTGAGTCTTTAAAGAACTTGAAAAATTCAGTATCCGGCTCTAAAACCATCACGTTGTTTTGTTCTCTAAACGATTGTTGATAAGCCAATAAACTACGATAGAAGTCGTAAAACTCGCTATCTCGTTGGTACGCACTGGCATATATCTCGGCAGCCTTCGCATCCCCTTCACCGCGGATACGTTCCGACTCACCGTAGGATTGTGCGACTAACACCGTGCGTCGCCGGTCGGCATCCGCACGGATTTTCTCGGCAGCTTCAGCACCTTTAGAGCGCAAATCTTTGGCTACCCGAGTGCGTTCCGCTTCCATGCGTCGGTAGACTGAAGTACTCACTTCCTCAGGTAAATCGATACGCTTGATCCTGACGTCAATAACTTCTATTCCAAAATCAGACGCTTGCTGTTTTATTCCCGCCGTCAAGATGTCCATCACTTGGTCTCGTTCACCTGAAACTACATCTTGAATCGTCCTCCTACCGAACTGATCACGCAACTCCTGTTTGATAATCTGGGAAATACGCAAGTTAGCTCGACTTTGATCGCCGCTCATCGCCGTGTAATACAGGGATGGATCCAAGACTCGCCATTTTACAAACGCGTCCACGTTGACGTTCTTCTTTTCCGCCGTAAGATACCGCTCCGGCGGTGCGTCGAGCGTAAGAATGCGGGCATCGAATTTACGTACTTTTTCAATGAGCGGAATCTTAAAATGCAAACCGGGCTCAAAATCGGCGCGATCGATTTTACCCAGTCGCAATACGATCACCTTCTCTCGCTCATCAACGGTAAATACCGCGAAAGAACCGGCTATCAGTAATACCAGCAGGCCGACGAGCCCAATAGTTACTTTCTGATCCATTAGCGTCTCTCCCTACTGCGTAGTGGCTCTCGTTGAGTGGAAACGCGGTCCAACTGTTCTCCCGCACCACTATCAGGGGTACCCATAGCGCTTCCTGAGATGCTATCCACGAAACGTTGTGACGATGATCCTTCGCGCGGTCTCCTCAACTGATCCAAAGGCAGGAACATCATGTTGTTACCGCCGGTTACATCCACCATGACTTTATCCGTGTTTCCCAACACCTTTTCCATGGTTTCCAAATAGAGTCGCTGCCGCGTTACTTCCGGCGCCTTTTGATATTCTGCTAGAATTTGCGAAAAGCGAGAGGCTTCACCTTCTGACTGAGCGATGACTTGCTCTTTATACGCGTTAGCCTCTTCGATTTGCCGTGCGGCCAATCCCCGAGCCTTCGGTAAAATGTCGTTGGAATAGGCTTCCGCTTCGTTTATCAAGCGTTGCTCGTCCTCTCTCGCTTTCACAGCATCGTCGAACGCGGCCTGAACCTCTTCGGGAGGTTGAGCGTCCTGCATGTTTACGCTAATTACTTGGAGCCCGGTACCGTAGAGGTCGAGAATTCCTTGACCCAACTCTGCGACTCGGTTCGCGATATCACTACGCCCTTCCGTCAGGACGAAGTCCATATCGCTTTTACCCACGACTTCGCGTACTGCACTTTCGATCGCCTGGTTTAGAGTCACCGTAGGATCAAGCACGTTAAACAGGAAGTCCGACGCGCTCTTGACCTTGTACTGCACAGCAAACTTGATGTCGACAATGTTCTCGTCCCGGGTTAGCATCAAGGATTCACTCGCAATTGAGGTAGCCCCGCCCCGCTGCCCTCTTCCGCCGGTCCGGTAACCGATTTCTGCGGTACGAATTTCGTCGACGTTTACTTTCTCAACGCCTTCAATTGGAAACGGTATATGCCAATGGAGCCCAGGTGTCGTCGTCTCTTGGTAATCACCGAAACGCAACACAACACCCCGTTCGGCCGGCGCAATGATGTAGAGTCCCGAGGCAATCCATACCAGCGCGATCACGCCGAGGATAATACCTATGCCTAACGCTCCCGCACGTAGTGGCCCACCTCCACCAGCGCCCCCTTTTCGACCGCCGAATAAGCCACCAAGTTTGTCTTGCAGCTTACGAACAACTTCATCAAGATCTGGCGGACCTTGGTCTTTATTTGGCTTTCCCCAAGGATCGTTATCCTTGGACCCACCCGGTTCATTCCAGGCCATTGGGATCTCCATCCATAGTTAATTGACTAAATTACCCCACCCACCCCATCGATAGGGGCCAAGGGTCCGATTGTATGGGCCGCATTCAAATGCTGCAACCTCTTATGCATGTATCCCATGCCGAACCGTCGTATTCGGCTCTATCTCACAACCCTTCTCGCAGAGGAATTGGCTCAACTCGGCAGAACCGACTTCAACGTCGATCAACCAATCGCCGTTTTCGGCAACGTCTTCGCTAACGACTACGCCATTTTCAAATAATCTGGCCCGCAGACGCGCCGCCGTAGGTGACAGTCGTAGCCGTTGGCGCGATACCTCCCCCGGTACCAGCTTGGCGCGCGCGCCTACGCCTTTAATCGACGGTCGTGAGGCGTGTTCAACACTGTGTTCCGCTAGCGCAGCCAGCAATAACTCAACGCCCGCGCCAGTTGCGGCAGAAATCCAAACCCTCCGTGCACGCCCCACTTCGTCTCGGTCAAGTCTCGGTTCACAGTTCGCCAACAGATCAATTTTGTTAAATACTTCTAATTGGCGAACGCTATCAGCACCGATCTCTTTCAACACTTTGTCGACTTGCTTGATCCGTTCACTACGGTTTTCATCATGGGCATCAACAACATGTAGCAATAAACCCGCTTCTCTTGTTTCTTCTAAAGTCGAGCGGAATGCGGCAACCAATGCATGCGGGAGATGCCGTATAAACCCCACGGTATCCGCCAAAATCACCGGAGCACAGTCCCTTAACTTAACACGCCGCAGTGTTGGATCAAGGGTTGCAAACAGTTGGTCTGCCGCGTTGACCTGTGACCCCGTCAACGTGTTAAACAGTGTTGATTTTCCCGCGTTGGTATAACCTACCAACGAAACCGTTGATATCGTCGACTTCTTCCGCGACTTACGTTGGCCTTGTCGTTGGTTGGATACTTTATCTAGTCTTTTGTTCAGTTGTTTTATGCGCGCGCCAATTAAACGCCGGTCGGTTTCCAACTGTGTTTCACCAGGCCCGCGCAAGCCAATTCCGCCTTTTTGCCGCTCTAAGTGGGTCCAACCGCGCACGAGACGACTCGAGAGATAACGGAGTTGAGCGAGTTCGACTTGCAGCTTGCCCTCGAAACTACGCGCTCGTTGCGCAAATATATCGAGTATCAATCCAGTGCGGTCTAGAACTCGACATTCTAATAACTGCTCTAGGTTACGCTGTTGGGCTGGTGACAATGCGTGATCGAACAGGACGACTTCGGCCTTTTCCTCGTTGACGCTAGCACGGATTTCCTCGGCTTTCCCAACGCCAACGAAGTAACGAGGATCGGGGGCCTTACGCGCGCCGGTCACGAGCGACACAGGCTGTGCGCCCGCCGATGATACCAGTTCGCGAAACTCCTCCAATTCTTCGCATTGAGATTCAGTGTTCAGTCTCAGATGAACGAGAACAGCACGTTCGCCTTTTTCGGGGCGCTCAAATAGCTGCACAACGACCTTCGTTACGAACGTTATTTCGTGTTACCAATAGGAAGCCCCTCTTCGCTGGCCGTCATTTTCACATTACGAGCAGGAACGATCGTTGAAATCGCGTGCTTATACACCATTTGACTGACACTGTTCTTTAGTAGTATCACGAACTGGTCAAAGGATTCGATCTGGCCCTGGAGTTTTATTCCGTTGACTAAATAAATCGATACAGCAACTCGTTCCCTACGTAATGCGTTCAAAAAAGGGTCTTGTAGACTGTGCCCTTTTGACATGTTGTTTCTCCTTGTTAGCTCTTATTCTGTAATTATAGCAGTCGGTACGTGCTCATATTTATCATCGCTCTTATCCGTTTATCAAACAAGCTATTACGCAACATTAGCCGAACCAGCAAGCTTGCGTATTGTAACACAAGGCGCTTGTCTTAATTTATTGGACTTGATTCAAGAAATTTCAAGACCTTTGACCACGTATCACGCACTTCCATATCAAACCAGGCCGCGCCTCGCTCTCGACGCAACCATGTCATCTGCCTTTTCGCCAATTGCCGCGTAGCTATTGTGGCTTTTTCGACCATCTCTTGGTAGCCGTATCGCCCGTCGAGATATCCCCACACTTGCCGATAGCCCACCGCGCGTACGGCAGGCAATCCGTCATGGAGATCGCCGTTTCGTCGCAGTGCTTCCACTTCTTCAACAAATCCTAACTCGAGCATCTTCTTAAATCGCTCAGCGATACGCCGGTGTAACGGGAGCCTCGCGGTAGGCGCGACAACAATTCTTACGTCTTGATAGGGAAAACGGCTCGCATCCTCTTGGCGACAGAGCGCAGTTAGCGCTACGCCGGTCAGCTCGTAGACCTCCAAAGCACGTTGTATACGCTGAGGGTCGTTCGGGTGAATTCGCTTTGCGGAATCAGGATCAACTCGAGAGAGCCACTCATGCATGCCCCGCCAACCAATTTTCTTTGCATCACGATCGAGGCGCGCCCGTACCGCCGCATCCGCCGGCGGCAATTGAGATAGTCCCTGGAGCAAAGCTCTGAAGTAAAGCATCGTCCCGCCGACCAGCAGAGGTATACGCTCGCGCGCTAGAATTTCGGCAATTTTCTCTAGCGCATCTGCTCGAAACTGGGCCGCTGAATAGCACTCGACTGGGTCCAGAATATCGATTAAATGGTGGGGCGTCGCAGCCAAATTTTCTCTAGATGGCTTTGCTGTGCCGATATCCAGCCCTCTATAGACCAAGGCCGAGTCAACACTCACGATTTCACAGGGCAAATGCTCCGCCAGGAGTAGCGCCAAGTCAGTCTTGCCGGAAGCGGTCGGCCCCATCAGCGTAATGATATGGGGTTTGTCGTATCCCATCTGTTGTAACGGAACCTGTGTCAGTTAAAAACTCGCGGCATAATGAGAGATTACATGCTTAACGTTGTTTAGTAGGGCTCGCGTCCCAATTCGGCCTGAAAAATTATGCCGCACCTTCGAACGCAGGGATATCTACGTCCTCACTAAGCGATTTGAGCAGCAGTGACACCCCATCCATTTCCTGTGGTTTTTCCAAGCCGAGTAAATCCAAGACCGTCGGCGCGATATTAGACAAACCGCCGGCCGAAGAGAGGTGCCAGGAAACCTCGTCCATGATCAGGCAGGGTACGGGATAGGTCGTATGCTGCGTATGCGGCTCACCTGTTGCGGGGTCGACCATTTCCTCACAATTCCCATGGTCTGCAGTAACTATTGTCGAGTAATTCGCCTCTTCCGCGGCGTGCAACACGCGGCCTACTTCTTTATCCAATGATTCGACGGCCGCCAATACGGCATGCTCGACCGCAGTGTGTCCAACCATGTCGCCATTAGCAAAATTCACTATAATAAAAGCGTATTTCTTCGATTTGATCGCGCCAATCACCGCATCGGCAACTTGATCCGCACTCATTTCCGGTTTGAGATCATAAGTCGCCACCTTTGGGGAAGGAACGAGCAACTGAGTTTCGCCGGAGGCCGGTTCAGATCGACCGCCGTTAAAGAAGTACGTGACGTGAGCGTATTTTTCCGTCTCGGCGCAGTGAAACTGTTTCAGCCCGGCGGCGCTGACAACCTGGCTTAACGTGACGACGGGCTTTTCAGGCTCATAGGCGTACGCCAGATCCAATGATGGGTCGTAGGGCATCATACAGGTCACGTCTAATAGAGGATTATCACCGCGGTCAAAACCCGTAAAGGACGCGCTGCCTAATGCCGCGACAATCTGTCTTGGCCGATCTTTGCGAAAATTGAATGAAATGAGTCGATCGCCGCTCCGTAGCGGCTCCGCAGCTGGCAAAATTACGGGCTTTATAAACTCGTCCGTCTCACCGCATGAATGAGCGCTGTCAATGGCCGCCCAGGCTGATCGGGCTTGGCGCCCTTTACCAAGCACGATTGCACGCCAGGCCTTTTCGGTTCGGTCCCAACGACGATCCCGGTCCATGGCGTAGTAGCGACCGCTTACGGTCGCAATTCCACCGCCTGCTCTCGTCAATACGGGCTCCACCTGCTCAAGGTAACGGTGTGCTGATTTGGGCGGTGTATCACGGCCGTCCGTCACCATATGCAGTAGCGGCCGTGCCCCCCGTTTTTTACAAAGGTCAATTAGAGCCAGCAGGTGGCGTAAATGGCTGTGAACACCACCGTCGGAAACCAACCCGAACAGATGAATCGGTCGTCGATCCACCGCAGCGCCGTCAACCGCTGCCTTCAAGGCCTCGTTTTCGAAAAACTCACCCGACTTTATCGAATCGTCAATACGCACGAGATCTTGGCGGATAATACTTCCGCATCCTAAGGTTAAATGACCGACTTCGGAATTCCCCATCTGGCCATCGGGTAATCCAACAGCGTGACCTGAAGCCTGTAAGACTGTGTGGCGAAAGCGAGAAAAATACCCGTCAAGGTATGGCGTTTGCGCTTCAGCAACGGCGTTGTGCCGCTTACTGGGATTGACTCCAAAACCGTCAAGGACCACCAACAAGACGGGGCGCCTCGGCGCTCCATGATATACGTCCATCTACTCGTCCTAATCTAAAATCCAACACACTTGTGATTTAAGCAATATTTACACCTTATCAGGCCCACGCACACCCATTACACCAACTCATTGTATTAATGGCATTATTTCTACCACACTCATACGTACCACGTGCACCAACGCTGTACATTATCCGGCCCGCTCGCCCATTTCTGAAGCACGCGCGTCCCCCCCCGGTCAAGCCCAAGGGAAGCGCAGAATTGGTCAGACTAAACTATCTGAGCGATTGCAGATTCAAACGGAAACGCGCTAGGACGATCGGCAAATAGAATAGTATACCACTATCCTCTGAGATTCATCATGCGCTCAGCCTTCAGAAATCAGCTGTTAGTTGATAGCTGTCACCTCGTTTCCACGCTTGTGCGGCTACACTACCCGGAGTTAAACCGTTCCCGACCTGATTTTCCTCATCCCCCGATAGTGCAACAAACTCTCACGGTCGCTCGTTCAAATCAGTTTAGCACTTGTTTTAAGGCTCGTTCTTTTACCTTAAAACATAACAATTGTTAACATATGTTGTATTGCACAATTCGGTGGGGTCTCTTATTGTTTTTACGCAAATTACGGTCGCCGTCTGTTGATGGTAGAAAATACTTAAAACCTTAGTGGGTCTCTACCGCTAAGATGTTATTCACGAGAGGTAAGAAGATGAAACGTTTAGTCATAGCACTTTTCCTGGCCCCGCTTCTGTTAACTGCATGCGGTAAAGACGAACCGACTACAGAGTCCTCGCAAGCCAGTACTGACACAACTATTGATGAGACGCTTGAACAGAGCACAACGAAGGTTCTCGAGCAGACAGAGCAGGAGAAGAGAGAAAGTGCTGCAACCACCGCCGAGGAAGTCACTCAGGACACCGAACTAAGCGCCGCTGAGGTCACGGAAAAGGCCATCGTGAGTACGGCGGAGATGAAAGAGAATATCGCTGAACAAGCCGACGAAATCAAAGAAACCGTAACAGGCGTAGCAGAGGAAGGTGCCGAGTCGTCAACGGTAGCCGTTACGGCAACCATGGATCGCGAAAGCGGCATCGCATTGGCGAAGAAAAGCGGTTGCTTGGCCTGTCACAGCATCGAGAACAAAGTTGTCGGACCTGCGTGGAACGATGTCTCGGCCCGTTATAAGGATGACGCAGGTGCCAAGGCTCAACTCGTCGAAAAAGTCAAAAAAGGCGGTAAAGGTAACTGGACCGAGGTTACCAACGGTGTTCCAATGCCGCCCTACTCCCCTCGCGTGTCTGATAAAGATATAGAAACATTGGTTGGTTTTGTGTTGTCCTTGGCCAAATAGAGAAGGTTTGAAAAGGCTTTATGGCACCGGGAACCACGGTGGCGTTGACGGTGCCGGCGGCATTTTAGCAAACAAAGGTTCGGTGCTTCTTAAGGGCCGCGGAAAATAATAATTATCCAAAATTGCGCCGGATTTTTACTCAGATTCAAGGCGCGGCAAGTGGCGCATATTGGAATATGCAACACTTGCCGTAACGCAGAAGCTGAGCAAAAAGGCAAGCAAGGTTGGATAATTATTTTTTTCCGCGGCCCTTAGACTCAATTCACCCACGATTTGCCATAAGTTTGCCAGTTTTGTTTGCTTAACTATAAGAAAGGCTGCATTTTTGTGCCTATTCGACTAAGGCAAATTTAGTATTGGCTGTCACTTATACTTGTGCGTAAAAAATATTAATGATAACGGTGTTGTGTGAAGATGAGTTTTGAACTAACGAGATATTTCACTTTTTTATCTATGCTCTGTTTGAGTTTGTCCTTTGATGCTTGGGCGCAGGATGTTCACAAAGCCCGCCAGCAGTTTTCTCAAACAGCCTTTCAACTAGCGAATGTCAGCGAAGCCAGTTATGAGGATGCGCCTGCCATAAGCGTGACTTTTTCTGTGCCGCTGGATGAAGGCTTTGAAGAGTATCTTAATGTCTCGATTAAGAATGGTGCGCACGTGGATGGGGGCTGGATTCTTTCAGAAAATGGCACTACAGCCTATTTCACCAATACTGAGCCGTTAACCGAATATTCGATCACTATCTATCGTGGCATTAAAGCCATTACAGGCAAGCGGCTTAAGAATAGGGAACAGAGAGAGCTCAAAACGCGCGCAATACAAAGCAATGTTTCGTTTGCCAGTAGCGGTAATGTTCTGCCCATCGATAGCTCAAAAGGACTGCCGCTTTATACCATTAATATCGATGCCGTGGATGTCGACTTTCATCGGGTCAAGTCGGATAAAGTAAGCCAGTTTATTCATCACTGGGCCAAGCGACAAAGCCAAAGAAGTTGGAATATACAACGTTACGAGCTTTTCATCGACCTGGTACATAGTGGCCGTTTTGATCTTAACCCGCCCAAGAACAAACGCCACCGCACCAACCTGCCGGTAAAACAACTGTCTGCATTGCAGAGCCCAGGAATCTACGTGGCGGTGATGAAACCGGCAGGTCAGTATCCTCAAAACTATCAGGTGACCTATTTTGTGGTGAGTGATATTGGCCTGCACGCCCGTTTTTATCAGGATCGTGTTGACGTCTATACCAATTCTCTAGAGCATGCCACCCCCATGGGCAGTGTGCAGATGACAATGTTAGATAAAAATGGTGAGGTACTGGCGCAGCGACGATCGTCGCCAGACGGGTTAGGCACATTTCATAATCCGCCAAACAATGCCCGGCTATTGTTGGCACAAAAAGGGGATCAACTTGCCTTATTGGAAATATTTGGGCCTGCGCTTGATCTTTCAGCCTTTGATCTAGGTAAACGACAACAACGGGCGTCCGAGGCCTTTGTTTACGGTCCACGCGATTTGTATCGCCCAGGTGAAAAAGTCATTTTTAATGCCTTACTTCGCGATGGCGATGGTCGTTCGATTGGCAATACGCCATTGCGTGCAATATTGCGCGGGGCGGATAACAGGGAGGTACAGAATACCGTTTGGCACGGCAATGAGCTCTCTTATTATTATCATGAATATCAGCTTCCTACCAATGCATCGACGGGGGAGTGGCGCTTGCAGTTGAAGATTGGTTCAGAAATTGTGGGTGATTATCAATTCAAAGTTGAAGAGTTTCTACCAGAGCGCATGAAGTTGATGTTGGATGATGGAGTCAAACGTGCACGTTATTTTGATTCGACCTTTGAGCCCGAGCTTCAGATTCAGGTGGAAGGCTCGTATTTATACGGTGCCCCAGCAGCAAAAAACCGTCTCAGCAGCTTTGTAGCTGTCAGCCAACAGCGTCATCCAGTTGAAAGGTTAAAGGACTATCACTTCGGCAATGTAGAAGAGCACAGTCAATCGCAGCGTACGGAGTTGGGCAATTTTTTTCTGGATGACAACGGCCAGGCTGTTATCAAAGTGCCTAACCAATGGCGGAATATTCGTTCGCCCCTGGATATCCATGTGGTGGGCAGTCTTTATGAGTCCGGCGGTCGGCCAGTTGTGCGTGATATACATTATACTACAGTACCGAGTGATAAGTTGATTGGGATTCGTCCCTTGTTCAACGAAAAAGAGTTGAAAGGTAATACTCTGGCAGGGTTTGAGATCATAAAATCAGATCTGGATGGTCAGCTGTATAGCGCTGTTGGCCTTGAGGCTAAACTGATTCGCGAGAATCGCAACTACTATTGGGTATTCGATTATAACAGTGGCTGGCATCGACAACATACTGATAACCATTACACCACTTTTAACGGTAATCTTGACATCAACAAAAACAAAAGAGCCACCTTAGAGGTGCCTGTAGAGTGGGGAAGTTATCGTCTCGAAATTCGTGACCCCGCAACTGACATGGTAACCAGTCTGCGTTTTCGTGCTGGTTGGTGGTATGGCGATGGAGACAAAGGCGGCAGTGCAAGACCGGATCGCGTCGAACTAAAGCTGGACAAACTACGTTACCGTAATGGCGATACCGCAAAAGTAACGCTGACTGCCCCTTATGCAGGCGAAGGTTTTATTCTTGTTGAGGGCGACGAACCTCTTTTTTGGCAGCGCATAGATGTACCCGCTGACGGTACAACGATTGATATCACTGTTGACGAAGAGTGGCGCCAACATAACTTATACCTCTCGGCCGTCGTGTTTCGTCCATCTAAGTCCCAATCTGAAAATATGCCGAACCGGGCGTTGGGACTGCTTCATTTCCCGCTGGATCGTGAAGCGAGGAAGCTTGATGTCAGTATAATGCCACCAGAAAAAAAAGTGGTACCTGAGACTACGTTACGTACACGAGTTAAAGTCGGGGGTGTCGGTACCAGCGACAGTCAAATCATGGTAACTTTGGCTGCCGTAGACGTAGGTGTGTTAAATATTACTGACTACGAGACGCCCGATGCGCATCAATGGTTCTTTGAACAGCGTCGTTATGGCATCGATAGCCGTGATATGTATGGTGCTGTTATCGATAGTCTTGAAGGCGATGTGGCGAGACAACGTTTTGGTGGTGATGCCGATTTGAGTCGTGGCGGTAAACAGGCTCAAAGTGATGTACAGATTGTTTCCCTCTTCAGTGGCGCCATCGAGTTAAACGGTGACAGCGAAGCTGAGATTGCCTTCGATCTACCTGATTTCAATGGACGTATCCGATTAATGGCATTGGCCTTTGATGAGGATGAATATGGCAGTGCGGAAATTGAGTTAACGGTCGCCTCGCCAGTCATAGCAGAAATCTCGATGCCTCGTTTTATTGCCAATGGTGATCAATCTACCATGACGCTAGATATACACAACCTCTCCGGTGAATCACAAATCCTGAACATAATCGCGGCGGCAGATTCACCTCTATTTATGCAAAGCAAACCGAAACAAATCACCTTAGCGAATGGTGAAAAGAAAATACTGAACTATCCAATCAGTGCGATTGACGCGTTTGGGCATGGGCAAATAGTCGTTGGCATGACAAACGAGGCTAAAGATGAAATTTCACGCATCAATCTTAAACGACAATGGGGACTCAATGTACGTCCGGCCTTTCCTGCAGTGACACGATCTATTCGCGAAGTGTTAGTTAGAGATGAAACCCTGGCACTCAAAGATGAGCTAAACGGCTTAGTGCTTGATACCGTTGAGACAGAACTAAAAATTGCTACACAGCCACCTATTGAGCTAAACAGCCATCTTAAACATCTGCTCAGATATCCCTATGGTTGTCTCGAACAGACTACAAGCAGCACCTATCCGTGGGTATTTGCGACACCAGACAATATCGATAAGCTGGGGCTTTACGAAATAAAGTCTGGCAAGGCCGATCTCGAAAAACGGCTGGAATATCTCGAAACCGGCGTAAACCGCATCCGGAATCTACAACTTGGCAGTGGTGGTTTTGGACTCTGGAACAACGCCAGTAATGAGCAACATTGGATTACGACGTATGTGGCGGATTTTCTTACTGATGTTCGTGATCAGGGTGTGGCGGTGGATAATTCCCTGTTTGAAAATACTATGCGTCGCTTGGTTCTGTACGTGAACACCTCGGCCGGTATGTTTGGCGAGCGTTGGAGCCAGAACACGGCACACTATCGTTTGGCATATCGTGCTTATGCCGCCTATGTGTTATCCAAGCTTAATCGTGCCCCCTTGGGCGCATTGCGGAATATGTACGAACAACAACGTGCTGATGCCAAAACTGGTCTGCCATTGGTTCATCTCGGCGTGGCATTGATCAAACAGGGTGACCGTCAGCGTGGCATGAAAGCGATTGAAGAGGCTCTACAGCTACCAGTCGATAGTGACCGCTATCGTTATTATGGCGATTATGGCAGCTCTCTGCGTGATTTATCGCTCATGGTCCATCTATTGGAGAAACATGATATTGATGTCCCGGGTCGCGATGATCTGCTCTTTACCCTCGCGGATGCCATTGCAGATAGAAACTATCTAAGCACACAAGAACGTCTTGCCCTGTTTAAAGCTGGGGTGGCACTCTCTCAAAGCGCTGAAAGGGCCTGGGCAGGTGAGTTACTGATTGGAAAGAGTGTGCAAACCGTTACTAGGGTTGATAGTTATCACGAGTTTTTTGAGGGTGGGCAACTTGCGCAAGGGTTTTCTTTTACCTCTAATTACGACGATGCCCTGTTTACGCAACTGACCATTAGTGGTTATCCCAGTGAAGCGCCAGCGCCTAGGAATGACGGCATCTGGGTGGAACGTGAATACTATGATACAGAGGGTAATCTGTTGGCAAATACAAGTGATGAGGGCATGCGATCGCTGCCGCAGCTGGAAACTGGTGATCTGGTAGTTGTTCATTTGCGAGTGAATGCAAATCGTCGCATACCTGATGCGTTGTTGGTTGACCTGCTACCTGCGGGGTTGGAGCTAGAGAACCAAAACCTAAAACATGCCGTGAAACTGGATAAATTACTCATCGATGGTAAAAACATTGACGAATTGCAGCGTAATACCGTTCTGAAACATCAGGAGTACCGTGATGACAGATTCGTCGCCGCCTTTGATTTGAAGGAGTGGGGGCATACCGATATTTTTTATCTGGCAAGGGCGGTTACACCGGGGATCTATACGGTGCCTTCTGCCCATGTTGAAGATATGTACCGGCCCTTTATTCAGGGTATTAGTCATAGCATTGACACCCTGACGGTTGTAAATAAAGCCGCCAACGAGTGATGCTCGACGAACTAAGCGTAGCGTTGAGTCATAAGAATGCCTAACCCATTAGGCATGACTAGGCAGTAAAAAGTGCGTACACTTAGCCGTCGAATATTAATTTTTTCTCTTCTTAGCTTGGTAAGCTTTATTCTTTTGGATCTGTGTTTTCCATTACCTTATACCAATACACAGTTCGCTCGAGTCGTTACAGCCAATGATGGTGCTCCCTTAAGAGCATTTGCCGATGAAGACGGTGTTTGGCGTTATCCCATCACGCTTAATGATGTGTCTCTAAATTACCTTGACGCCTTAATCAATTACGAAGATAGATGGTTTTATCAGCATCCTGGGATTAATCCATTGGCAGTCATGCGAGCCACCTGGCAGAACCTTAGCAATGCTGAACTAATCTCTGGTGCTTCAACATTGACGATGCAGGTAGCACGCTTGCTTGATCCAAATTCGCGCACACTCACTGGCAAGCTGAAACAAATGTTCCGTGCGCTACAGTTAGAGTGGCATTTCAACAAAGATGAAATCCTAACGCTCTATATAAACCGTGCTCCTTTTGGTGGGCCAGTTGAAGGTGTGCAGGCAGCCGCTTTTTCATATTTCGGTAAATCAGCTGCCGACCTCAGCGATGCCGAAGCCGCGTTGATGGCAGTTTTACCTCAGGCGCCTAGTCGAAATCGACCAGACCGACACCCAAACCGTGCACAGGCGATGCGAGATAAAGTGCTCAAACGCCTAGCAAAACATAAGGTATGGAGCAAAGAACGCGTTGAGGATGCATTCAAAGAGCCCGTTTGGGCGCAGTTTTATAAACAACCTATGCACGCGCCACTATTAAGTCGTCGTATTACTTTTGAGTACCCCCAACAGGCAGTGAGTCGCACCACCATAGATACCAATCTGCAAATGGGTATTTCGGATCTGATTAAAAATCGAATTCAAACCATGCCTGCAGAAACATCTGCGGCTGTATTGGTTACGGAAAATCATAATCTGGCTGTACGTGCTTATGTCGGCTCCGCCGATTTTTATGATGACACACGTTTTGGTCATGTTGACATGGTCCAGTCGATCCGATCACCCGGCTCGACACTAAAACCATTCATCTACGGTATGGCATTGGATGCAGGCTTGATTCATTCCCACTCATTATTGGTCGATGCACCTTCTGATTTTGGTGACTATAGGCCACAAAACTTCGATCAAGGTTATGTTGGGCCTGTGAGTGTTACTGGGGCATTGCAACGCTCATTGAATGTTCCGGCGGTTCAGGTGCTGGAGAAGCTGGGTGAGAACCGTTTTATGAGTCGCCTCAAAAGTGCTGGTATGGTTTTGAAGTTGCCCACGGCTGCGAAAGAGAATTTAGCTTTAGGGTTGGGCGGTGTCGGGACTACATTGGAATCATTAGTTGGTGCTTATTCTGCGCTAGCAAACAGTGGTTATGCTGGAAAACCACGTTTTTTGGAATCAGAGCCGTTGTGGCAGCGCCGCATTTTATCGGACGGCGCAGCCTGGATTGTACGAAATATGCTTAACAGCAACGATCGTCCCGATAGGCCCGCTCCTTATATTATGAATTATCGCGATAACCAGGTTGCTTGGAAAACCGGAACTAGCTACGGCTTTCGAGACAGTTGGGCCGTGGGTGTGACTGGTGATTACACTGTAGGTGTTTGGGTAGGACGGCCCGATGCAACTCCATTGCCCGGTTATTACGGCGTTGTGGCTGCCGCCCCTTTATTGTTTACAATCACAGATCATTTACCCGCGATAACCCAGTTTAACGAACATCCAGTTCGTTATCGCAAATATGCCCCTTTAAGTGTCACTCAAGCAGAGATTTGCTGGCCGCTGGGGGGCTTGGCTAGGGAGACCCCTGAAGGTCTGTGTCATCACAAAAAAGAGGCTTATCTATTAGAAAACAACGTTCCCAACACTTTTCCTGACAGCGAGGAAAGCTGGGCAACGAATCCGGTAAGTTTTTTTGTTAATACAGAAAATAATTTGCGTATAGATGCCAACTGCAATGCAAAAAACATCAATCAAAGAAAAGTGGCACTATGGCCCAAAGCGGTTGAAGCATGGATAGGGCCAAAATATCGACGATATCGACAAATCCCTAGCTACGACAAAAGTTGTAACAAACCACCAACGATCATTACCAGCCAAGTAAAAATTGCAGGCATTCATGATGGCAGTACACTCAGACCAGTGGGTGCTTCAAAATCGATGCCCAGTGTTGATTTGTATGCCCTCGGGGGGCAGGGTAAACACTATTGGTTCATCAATGGTGAACTGATATATATGCTAAATCAATCTGCCAAACAGACTCATGGGTTTGACAAACCAGGGCGATATATTATTGCTGTGGTGGATGAGCAGGGTGGAAGTGATGAGATTGAAGTGACCATTTCAACTTTATAGTCTTTTAGGGTGGACTCGCGCTCATAAGCTGCAGTGCTGTTAATTTGCATTGGTAGTTGAAATAAAATGATCAAGGACCGATTTAATGGTTAAATAGGATATGCCAATCCCGTATGATGCAAATATTCGAACGAGCCGTATGATATTGTTATCAGATAATATTTGGTATAACTTGTTCGGGCAATGAGCAACGCCATACAACCTTTCCATCTGCTGGTAATCGCTTTGGCCGACTGGCTTAACCGCCATCAACAGGATGTCATCGATTATCTCATCGAAGAGAACCGTGTTCTTAGGGCCGCGGAAAATAATAATTACCCAATAATTGCGCCGGATTTTTGCTCAGATTCAAGGTGCGGCAAGGGGCGCATAATCGCTTTATGTAACCCTTCCCGCAACACAGAAGCTGGGCCAAAAGACAAGAAAAATTGGATGATTATTTGTTTCCGCGGCCCTTATGTACAGATGTGGAATATAAAACGCCGTGGACTTCACGCGTTGTCACGCTAGACTCTCGGGTCATACTAACTCGGCATCGGCCATGACTTCGACCAACGCGGGACCGTTATGCGCCAATCCTTGAGCGATAGCGTCATCTACCTCTTCTTTTCGCGTTACGCGTCGACCCAAAGCACCGCAGAGTTCAGCATATTCCGCAAAATTGGGATTGTGTAGTGACGTTTGCCATACGGCCCAATTACCGGAACGCTGTTCTTTGCTGATTTTTCCCAGTTCGTTATTGTTTAACAACACATGGGTAATGTTCATGTTGTACTTAACGGCCGTAGTCAGTTCACCCATGTACTGGCCAAAACCGCCATCGCCGGATACGGCGACTACGGGACGATCTTTGAAGCGCGGGTCGTCTTCTTGCGTTGCCGCCCACGCTCCCATGGCAGCGGGAAGTGCGAATCCAATGGAGCCAAGGTAGCCTGACATCAATACGGCCTGTTGGCTGCACTCGAAGTAGCGACCGAACGAGTAGGTGTTGTTACCCACGTCGACGGTAATAATCGCGTCGTCTGGCACGTGGCGGGTCATGGAAGTAAAAATCGACGCCGAATTAAGGCCCTTTCCTCGATCCTCTTGGGCGCGCCGTTCTTTTTCCTTACGCCAGATTTTCCAACGTTCTGCGACGTCGGGGCGCTGATCGACAGCGCCGGACTGTCCATCGAGTTGGTCCTTTAAAATTTCTGCAGTGACACCGATCTCTCCCCACACGGGAATATCCACAGCATGAAACTTGCCGAGAGTCATGGCATCGAAATCAACCTGAATGGTGGGTTTCTTTGGTGTTATGCCGGTGTGATTACTAAAACTCGCACCAAAGACGAGTAAACAGTCGGACTCATTCATCAACCAGCTCGCGATCGGTGTACCGCTACGCCCTAACACGCCACCGGCTAGCGGATGCGTATCCGGGATAAGTCCCTTCGCCTTAAATGTCGTGATAATGGGTGCATTGATGACTTCGGCAAGCTCGGAGATTACGGCCATATTGAAACGTGCACCGTGGCCAACGATAATCAATGGTCGTTTCGATTCAACAAGCAACTTCACTGCGTTGTCGATGGACTGTTGTGGTGGCGTAATCGTAACCGGCGTTATGCGTCCCTCAGGATTACCCGCTAGTGCACCCTCGGTAGCCGCCGTTTTTGGCACTTCGTCTGGAAAAATAAGGTGAGAGACACCACGGTTTAATAACGCGCTCTTACACGCAAGGTTCATGAGTTCGGCGTGTTTGCTGGTGTGCAGAACAGGTTGCGACCACTGGGCGACCTTACCGTAGGCCGCCTGAAGGTCAACCTCTTGAAACGCGCCAGGACCCAAGACTTGTGTTTCGACTTGCCCAGTTAACGCCAAAACCGGGGAACGATCGACATTAGCATCCCATAACCCCGTTAACAAATTCGTCGCACCGGGGCCCGCAATGGACAGACACGCCGCGGGACGCCCCGTGAGTTTACCGTAGGCTGAACATGCAAACGATGCCGCACCTTCGTGACGAATCCCGTAGTAGCTCAGTTTGCCCGCTTGTTCTTGTATGCGCAACGCATCGGCGATAGCCAAATTGGAATGCCCTACCATTCCGAATACCTGCCGTACACCCCAATTGGTCATGGTCTCCATCATCAGGTCGCCAACGGTTCTAGTGTGGAGACGCTCCTTCGGAAAGCCCACGTAAACGCCATCGTCCCGCAGGTCTACGGGAAAGGTCTCGACACCGTCGTCAAATCCTGGCGCTTTACCGGTTAACGGGTCAAAATCCCAGCCATGCCATGGACAACGCAGTAGGCCGTTTTCGATGGAACCTTCACCAAGAGGCCCCCCTTGATGAGGACATTTGTTGTTTAAGGCGCCGTACCGACCGGCGTAGTGCGTCATGCACACGGTAAGCTGTTCGCAGGTCACCGGCTTGACACGGCCCTCAGCCAGTTCGTCTTGTTCTAAAGCTTTGTGCCAAACTAATTCTTTTTCCTCGCTGGGCATGGCTGTTCTCCTACTGAGTCCTAACG
>CALZJI010000061.1 GCA_945787615.1 uncultured Chromatiaceae bacterium
GCCAGTCGGGATTCTTGTTTAGAAACGCTTCTAGATTGTCATAAATATTGGCAAGTTGATCCTCAAGCAGGAGCGGCACTAAACCCTCGGCTAAGGTCTCAAGGTGTTGCGCGACTGCGCCGGCGTGTTGTTGTTCATCATGCTCGATGGATTGCGGCATCCATACCCAATACAAATGTCCTGTAAAGAGGACGCTGGCCAATAAAAGAGGAAGAAATAATTTTACGCGCAGTTTCAACGATTGCTCCCGCTGGCAAAGTCGTTATGTGAGCATGATGTGCTTATCCTTATCGGATAGGAATTTCCGGTCAATTTATCCCATCACTAGCCCCTCGTTGCACGCCCGAAACGCAATGTTCGCACCGTCTGCGATTGAGCTCGTCCAAGATGGGCTTCCACGTAGAGAATAGCTTACGTTGCTCGAATTGGGGTACAACGCCGAAGGTATAACTGTCGCTCTTTTCCGAGGAATAAGCTCCACTGTTCGCAACCAATATGCTGATGACCAGCAGGGAATAAATCAAAAGTCTTGCGCAACACACTTTACTGCATACGGCCATAGTCCTTTTTGTCCACGAGGTATTCAGCACATCGTGTTATCCATAACTTATAACCTTAGTCGAGAAACGTATAAACGCGAACAAGACTTCCGATGGCGTTGCCGTAGCTAGGTTATCATAAAACCGCATCGAGTAAGGGCCGCGGAAAATAATAATTATCCAAAAATTGCGCCCGATTTTTGCTCAGATTCAAGGCGCGGCAAGAAACGCACGCTAGCGCTTAAACCATAACAAAAGGCTATTTTTTCTTTCTCGCTCTTGGGTGGGCGCAATCATAAACA
>CALZJI010000062.1 GCA_945787615.1 uncultured Chromatiaceae bacterium
AACTAACCGGCGTGTTGAAGGTTCCTGATCAATCGGATGCTCCCTTGGTACTGGACCTTGAGCATTTCTACCTAGAAACGCTACCTCATGGCGAGTCGTCCACGATGACAGATCCGCGGACGTTGCCACCTATTCACGTGAAAAGTAAGCAATTTTCCTTAGATGAGATGAACTTTGGGACGTTGAATATGGTTACGACAAGAATTCCGACCGGATTACGCGTTTCGAGTTTGTCAATGGAGAACGGGCCAACGCGTATAGAAGCGCAAGGAGATTGGGTCGTTGACGCGGGTGAGCAAACGTCGTCACTTAACATAAACCTAGACAGCGCGAACATGGGACAAACTCTTGCTGTACTTGGGTATGCGGACACCATTCATGAAGGAACATCGCGAGCAGAAATCAGTGCGAGGTGGTCGGGCGCGCCGGGCGATTTCTCAATGGCGCGTTTAAACGGGCATGTGCAACTGAAAATTGATAATGGCCGATTGCTGGAGGTGGAGCCTGGAGCGGGTCGCATTTTCGGCTTATTGAGCTTGCAAGCGTTACCGAGGCGGCTAGCCTTAGATTTTAGTGACTTCTTTGCGAAAGGATTTAGTTTTGACAAGATTAGGGGGGGGTTTACGATTGAGGACGGTAAGGCGCATACGGATAATCTGACTATGGAGGGTCCCGCCGCTTCCGTGTCGGTAACCGGTCGTATTGATCTCGCCGAAAAACGCTACGATCAACGGGTCAAGGTTGTTCCTAACGTAACCGCACCGCTTCCGATAACTTTCATCGCTATTGGGGTTGTAACAAATCCGGTGGCGGGTGTTGCCGCATGGCTCGCCGAGAAGTTGATTCGCAAGCCGGTAGGGACCATCACCCAGGTGACCTATAATGTCACTGGATCGTGGGACGACCCGGTGATAGAGCGGGTCAGCCGTGCGGATCTCACGACCGAAACAACCGAGTAATATTGCTCCGGTGGAGAGGTTGGAGAACGTGTTTCACGTCAGTGGGTCTTATGAGTAATCACGTATCGCGTTGCGCCGGAATTCTCGGCAAACTCCGTCAAATACCTCACCGCGTGTGAATGTATTGGATAAGAATTTGCTCATGTTGAGAATTTAGGCTACGGCTAAAGTAACTATTCAGCCCAATTAAAAAGTGAGTATGTAACTGTTCAGATTGCCCCTGATGTGTTCGAGTACAAAGAGAAAACGCGAAGTTTACACGTGTAAATGAGCATTTTTAACGCCGTAATCGGGCAAATCAGGGGCGAGCCGAATAGTTACCGGCTAAACAGCAATAAGTGCGAAGAATACCGTTAAATGGTATTCTCGTAGGTGTAGGCTAATTTGCTGCGAGTCGGTTATTTAGTCATAAATCGTAGAGTTGTTAGCGGATGTGGTAGTTACCGGATAAGGGTGAGAGTAGTATGGCGCGTGTCGCAGCGATTCAGATGGCATCGGGTCCGAATGTAAGTGCGAACCTCTTAGAGGCGGCAAGGCTTGTTGGTATGGCTGTTGACGGTGGTGCGAACTTGGTGGTTTTGCCTGAAAATTTTGCCATCATGGGTATGTCCGAGACCGACAAGATTGATATCCGCGAGCCTGATGGAAATGGGCCGATACAAGAATTTCTTGCCCAGCAGGCAGCAAAACACGGCGTTTGGCTCGTCGGCGGGACTATTCCTCTGGTTGCTGATCAGAAAGACAAGGTGCGGGCGGCGTGTTTGTTGTTTGACGAGGCGGGAAATCGCATTGCCCGTTACGACAAGATTCATCTCTTCGATGTTTCTTTGGATGAAGGGGAGGAAAAATACGACGAGTCTCAGACTATCGAGCATGGCAAGAATGTTGTCGTTATCGATACACCGTTCGGTAAGCTTGGCTTAGCTGTCTGTTATGACCTTCGGTTTCCAGAACAATTCCGCCACATGCTGGAACGCGGTATGGAATTAGTTGTTGTGCCGTCGGCTTTCACCGCGATAACGGGGCGTGCGCATTGGGAAGTGTTAGTACGCGCGCGCGCTATTGAAAACTTATGTTACGTCATCGCGGCGGCACAAGGCGGCTACCACGTGAACGGCCGGGAAACCCACGGTGACAGTATGATTGTTGACCCGTGGGGCGTCGTGTTGGATCGCTTACCACGTGGCTCGGGGATTGTAAGCGCCGAGATCGACGAGGAACGGTTAGTTAACACCCGGCGGAACTTCCCCGCCATCGCGCACCGAAAGCTAAGTTGCGGCGAAGTGGGCTAAGGTGAAACGACTTGCTAGCGTACATAACTGCTCAAAACCGATTACAGGGAAAGTGCGCGCCACTTGCCCTTTAATGTTGATCGGGCTGTGGTCGTCGGTCTATAGTGCGGCGAAATGATTTGCGGGACAAAAACTTTGACAACCCCGATTGATTGCCCATGAAAGGACCATGCGAGATAGTATAGATCGGGATTATAGATCAAGAGGGCTGATTCTTATTCAGTCGAAATAGGACTTTGGCTTATACATAAGTATGTTTTCCGTTTAGGGCCGCGGAAATAAATAATTATCCAAAGATTGCGCCGGGTTTTGGCTCAGATTCAAGGCGCGACAAGGGGCCCATAATCGCTTTATGTAACCCTTGCCGCAACACAGAGGCTGGGCCAAAAGACAAGCAAGATTGGATGATTATTTGTTTCCGTGGCCCTTACGTGAAACGGGTGTTAGCGCGTGCGCTCGCCGTCTGTGTCGGTCTGGCGCTTTGATAGCTTGAGAATTGGGCCAAAGGTATAAATAGTACAACTGTATATGTTCGCGTGAAATACGCTAATCGGGGGGCGTCGATGGGTGACGTCCACGTGTCTTCGGCAATTGAGCGCGCGAAGCTATGCGGCTTTATGGTGTGGTCTTACATTGGTCTACCGTTCTCGTGTTTGATCGCGCTGAGTGATAATAGGCGAGCAGTTTTTTCTAAAGTGGTTGCGGATTATGAGCGATACATTTGACATTGCACGTGGGTTACTTTTAGATTCCGGCAATTTAACGGAAGGTCAGCTCCACGATGTACTGGGGCAGGCGTTAACCCACTCTATTGATTATGCAGATCTGTACTTCCAGGTGAATCGTCATGAGTCATGGGTGTTAGAAGATGGCATTGTAAAAGAAGGTTCCCACGGTTTGGATCGCGGCGTAGGCGTAAGGGCGGTGAGCGGCGAGAAGACCGGTTTTGCCTACTCTGACGAAATCACGCTGGGCGCATTGACCGATGCTGCAACGACGGCGCGTAATATCGCGCGCTCGGGACAGGAAAAGCGCGTCCAAGCATGGGCTGCGTCCCCACATCCCATGCTGTATGAGCCCGTTGACCCCATTGGTACCCTTACGGAGCATGATAAAGTTGAGTTGTTGAGTCGGTTGGATGCCGAGGCGCGAAAGCAGGATCCGCGCGTTAAACAAGTCATTGTGAGCCTAACAGGGGTGCATGATGCGGTCTTGGTTGCGGCCAGCGACGGGACGTTAGCAGCCGATGTCAGGCCTCTCGTGCGTTTAAACGTTAGCGTTGTCGTGGAGCAGGATGGACGACGTGAAGTCGGATATACGGGCGGCGGGGGCCGTTACGGCTACGACTATTTTCTCGCTGGTGAGCGGGCTACAGGGTATGCGCGCGAAGCCGTCCGCCAAGCGTTGGTTAATCTTCAAGCCCGAGAGGCGCCGGCGGGGACGATGAATGTTGTTCTTGGGCCTGGCTGGCCCGGCGTTTTGCTTCATGAGGCGATTGGGCACGGGCTAGAAGGCGATTTTAATCGCAAAGGGACGTCTGCATTTTCCGGTCGCGTGGGCGAGCGGGTGGCGTCGGAGCAATGTACCGTTGTCGATGACGGTACCCTGCCCAACCGGCGGGGTTCGTTAACGACGGATGACGAGGGCGTGCCGGCCCAGACTACCGTGTTAATCGAGGACGGTATTCTGAAAGGTTATATGCACGATAAACTCAATGGGCGCCTTATGGGTGTAACCTCGACGGGAAACGGTCGTCGTGAGTCGTACGCTCATCTGCCTATGCCGCGCATGACAAATACCTATATGTTAGCGGGGCGGTATGACCCGCAAGAAATCATCGCTTCAGTGGACAAAGGGCTCTATGCGGTCAATTTTGGCGGTGGACAAGTGGATATTACCTCAGGTAAATTTGTATTCTCCGCCAGTGAAGCTTATGTTATCGAGAAAGGTAAGATCAGTTATCCCGTCAAGGGTGCAACCCTCATCGGGAACGGACCAGACGTGCTTACTCGAGTTACAATGGTGGGTAAAGATTTAGCGTTAGACGAAGGTGTCGGGACGTGCGGGAAAGAGGGGCAAAGTGTTCCCGTTGGCGTCGGTCAACCCACGCTTCGTGTCGACGGTTTAACGGTAGGCGGGACAACGGGCGGTTAAAGGCGAGTGGAAGAGAATAATGTCGGATAGATCGCAATTGGAAGGACTGGTCAACCAACTCTTAGATGAAGCGAAAGTTCAGGGCGCTACAGCGGCTGAAGCGGATGTTAGCCTTGTGACGGGTTTGTCGACGACCGTTCGTTTAGGCGAGGTCGAGACCATTGAGCACAATCGAGATCGCGGTTTAGCGGTAACCGTCTATGTTGGTCAACGTAAAGGCTCGGCGAGCACCTCGGACTTTAGCGCATCGGCCGTCAAGGAAGCCGTTTCTGCGGCCTGTGGGATTGCGAGATACACGGCAGAAGACGGGTATGCAGGGCTTGCGGATCCAGAGCTTATGGCCTATGAATATGCGGATTTGGATCTGTATCATCCATGGGATCTTAACGCCGAGCATGCCATCGAGTTGGGTCAAACGTGTGAAGCGGCGGCCCGTGATTTTGACAGGCGTATAACCAATTCAGAAGGCGCCAGTGTTTCCATGCATGAAGGCGTGCGCGTGTACGGTAACAGCCATGGTTTCGTTGGCTCCTACCCCACGAGCCGTCATAGTGTTAGTTGTTCCGTTATCGCCCAGGAGGGTGAGGCTATGCAGCGGGATTACTGGTACAGCACCACGCGGTCTGCCGAGGATTTAGAAGGCGTTGAGTCGATCGGTAGCCATGCCGCAGAAAGGGCGGTTCGGCGTTTGAACGGACGCCGCCTAGCCACCTGCCAGTCGGCGGTTGTTTTCGCCGCAGAAGTGGCGAGTAGCTTGTTATCTCACCTAGTGGGGGCCATACGCGGTGAGAGTTTGTACCGCAACGCCTCATTTCTTGTGGATAGCCTAGGGCAAAGACTATTTCCGAGCATCGTTAACATAAGCGAACAACCCCATTTAACAAAAGCACTGGGTAGCGCGCCGTTTGACGCCGAAGGTGTACTGACCAGTTCACGGGAGCTGGTGAAAGACGGCGTACTTCAGGGCTACGTTTTGGACAGTTATTCAGCGCGTAAGCTTGGCATGCAAACCACAGGCAATGCGGGAGGCGTTCACAATTTAATCATCGAGCCGGGACGTAAGGATCTAGCGGAAATGCTAAAGGAAATGGATAATGGGTTGCTTGTCACGGAACTAATGGGGCAGGGAGTCAATAAAGTAACAGGTGATTATTCTCGCGGCGCGTCGGGATTCTGGGTTGAGCAAGGCGAGATCCAGTATCCTGTTGAGGAATTTACGATCGCGGGCAATCTTCGTAATATGTTTTTAGGCGTACGAGAAATCGGTCGGGATGTTGACTTGCGCCGCAATGTTCGTACAGGGTCTATCCTCATTGAGGAGATGACCATTGCTGGCGCTTAGCGTTACCGGTGTGTATCGCTAGCTCGTTTGTGTCGCCAAGCGTGATTGCGGGCATAGGTGGGGGGGTTAGGGCCACGGAAAAAAATAATTATCCAACCTTGCTTGTCTTTTTGCTCAGCTTCTGCGTTACGGCAAGTGGCGCATATTCCAATATGCGCCACTTGCCGCGCCTTGAATCTGAGCAAAAATCCGGCGCAATCTTTGGGTAATTATTATTTTCCGCGGTCCTTAAACAACACGGTTCGCAAACGAACAGGGATGTGCTCAAATAATGACTTTACCAACGGTGGCGTGGGAAAATGGCTTCCTCGGGCGCGGTCATGTTAGGCGACCTAGGGGCGTATGTTTTTGTGACCATGCTGACTAACGCTACCTCCACGTGGCGCTCTCTTTTTTTCAGCGATTAACTGATCTGCGTAATCGCCCTTGTTATTGTGCGCGTTCGGCACGTTCTGGAAGCGGTTGGTCGAGATGCGCTTACAGACGTCGCAAGGTTACTGAGACAGTAGGTTTAGTGGGCAATGTCCGATTTTGACGGCAACGGTTGTGTAGGAAACGGTGATGCGCTTGTGCGGATTCGTGACTTACGTTTTTGTCACGGTCCTCGCGTTATTCTCGATGGCGTGGATATTGATATTCCCCGCGGTAAGGTGACGACGATCATGGGGCCGAGTGGTACGGGGAAGACGACATTGTTGCGCCTTATCGGCGGGCAATTAAAGCCCGAAGCGGGATCTATCGTTGTCGACGGGAAGAATGTTCCAACGCTATCACGTAAGGAATTGTATCGTTTGCGGCGGCGAATGGGGATGATGTTTCAGAGCGGAGCGTTGTTTACCGACCTTTCTGTATTTGACAATGTTGCGTTTCCACTCCGCGAGCATACAGAACTACCAGAAGAAATCATTCGCGATTTAGTGTTGATGAAGCTACACGCCGTTGGCTTGCGCGGCGCACGCGATCTGATGCCCGCTGAATTATCGGGTGGGATGGCAAGGCGTGTTGCTTTGGCTCGAGCGATTGCGTTGGACCCGATGATGGTTATGTATGATGAGCCGTTTACCGGGCAGGACCCGATAACCGTGGGTGTTATCATGCAGCTTATTCGGCGGTTAAATGATAACTTGGGCCTGACGAGTGTCGTGGTTTCACATGACGTTAAGGAGGTTTCCGCAATCTCCGATTGCATATATTTAATATCCAATGGCGAGGTCGTAGCGAAGGGTGGACCGGATAAATTGAAGTCTTCCGGCTCCGCGTGGGCGTATCAATTTCTGAATGCGCAACCTGATGGGCCTGTTCCGTTTCATTATCCAGCGGTCGGTTATAAGGAGGACTTAATGGCTGATGAGTCGTGAGGGGTTGTCGCGTCATTGTGAAAACGTAGTATGTCAGACATCTCACTTTCGCATGGTTTATTTCGATGGCCGGGGAGTACCGATTTGCTGACGAATTTCTATAGAATCGATCGTTTGTGCAGCTGTAGGTGTAGAGAAACGTTGCGCTGTCAAATCTATGTTGGCTCGCAGTTTGCTTAGGCGGTTGGAACGATAAGTGCATCTATCATGATAATTAAAGCTTAGGATGTTGAACTGGTTGCAGTTTCTAGGTCGCGGTGGGCTTGATTTTTTTGAGCGACTGGGGCGTGGCCATATGTTCATTGTGCGTGTTTCGGCGGGTTTGCCGGGATTGTTTTTGCAGCCAAGACTTGTAATTCAGCAGCTCTTTTCCGTGGGTGTGCTCTCGTTACAAATTATTGCCATTTCGGGACTGACTGTTGGCATGGTGTTGGGACTACAAATGTATAACACGCTTGTTGACTTCGGGGCGGAAGATTCCCTCGGTCCTGTTGTGGCGTTATCGTTAGTGCGTGAACTCGGCCCCGTGTTAGCGGCATTGCTCTTCGCGGGGAGGGCGGGATCGGCACTCACAGCAGAAATAGGCTTAATGAAAGCGACCGAACAACTGTCTGGAATGGAGATGATGGCGGTCGATCCCATAAAGCGCGTCGTCGCGCCCCGCTTTCTGGCGGGCGCAATTTCGTTACCGCTATTGGCGGCGATCTTCAGCGCCATAGGGATATTGGGGAGTTATTTTGTCGGTATCGGTCTTTTGGGGGTGGATTCCGGAGCATTTTGGTCCCAGATGCAGGCAAAAGTCGATGTGCAAGAAGACATATTAAATGGCGTCTTAAAGAGTATCGCGTTCGGCGTCGTTGCAACGTGGATCGCCGTATTTGAAGGCTATGATGCGGTTCCGACAACGGAAGGCGTGAGTCGAGCTACAACGCGAACCGTTGTTCACACTGCTTTTGCCGTGCTTGGATTGGATTTTGTCTTGACGGCGCTTATGTTCGGAGGCGAATGAAATGGCTAATCAACGACTTACTGAAATTGCCGTTGGGGTGTTTATCGCTATTGGATTGGCGGCATTAGTGATGTTGGCGATGAAGGTGAGTAACATCAGTGCACTAACGGAGCGTGACGGATATGAAATAACGGCTAAGTTTGAGAATATCGGTGGATTAAAAGTCAGAGCGCCGGTGAGTATGGCTGGCGTGCATATCGGTCGCGTCATCGGCGTCACTTTTGAGCAAGAGACCTTTACCGCCGTGGTAAAAATGCGGATTAGGGCGGAATACGACAAGTTACCCCTCGATACGTCGGCCGGCATCTATACGTCTGGTGTTCTCGGGGAGAGTTATGTGGGTCTAGAGGCCGGTGCGGAAGAAGAAAACCTGATAGATGGTGGTGAAATTACTCTCACACAGTCCGCCATGATTTTGGAGCAATTGGTGGGTCAGTTTTTGCTCGACAAAGCAGCAGACGAGTAGTTGACAGATTTTTCCCGCGGCAATGCATGCTTTTATTCTGTTTCTACGTATTATCACTTATAATTGGGCATCGTTGCGCATAAACGAGACTGAATTCAGTCGTTACCCTATCCATCATCTATCATCGAGGAAACGAACGGTAATTAATGAAACGTTTTACTGGACTGTTGTTATTGGTCCTGTCTATCTCAGCAACGCATATTGCGTCGGGAGCGGTACAGTCGGCCGAAGAACTGGTGAAGCAAACGGCCGAGCGAATGTTGTCCACATTGCGCGCGGAGAACGACGCACTGGAGCGTAATCCTGATCGGGTTTACGATTTGGTCAACGAGATCGTACTGCCTCACTTTGATTTTCCACGTATGGCGAAGCGCGTACTGGGCAAACACTGGCGTAAGGCAACACCTCAGCAACGGAGAGAATTTACAGAGGCTTTTCGGGATTTGTTGGTGCGAACGTACACCAATTCATTAACCGAGTACGCGGAGCAGGAGATTAACTATCTTCCTCTGCGCGCGAAGTCAGGCGCAAAGAATGTGACTGTTCGTTCCGAGATAGAGCAACCGGGTAGTACGCCCATTGATGTGAGTTACCGCTTAGGTTGGGTTAGCAATGAGTGGAAAGTCTATGATGTGTCCATCGAAGGGGTGAGTTTAGTGACCAACTATCGAAGCAGCTTCTCGCGAGAGATCAGCCAGGGCGGATTGGGTGGTTTGATTGACGAACTCGCGCGTCGTAGCCAGCAACCTCCCAATGACTAACGCAAAAATTGAATCGATAGATAATGGCGTTTGCCGGTTATCGGGTGAATTGGGTTTTTCCGCGGTGCCTAGGGTCTGGCGCGACTCGGAGCGACTGTTTACGGGATCGCGGCACGTGCTCATTGATCTGGGTGGCGTAACGCGCGCCGACAGCGCGGGTTTGGCTTTGCTCATCAGCTGGATCCGTATTGCGGAAGAAAAAAAAATATCAATTAAATTCAAGAATATACCTGGACAGTTGTTGGCGATCGCGCGGGTAAGCGGCGTCGAGGAAATGTTGCCTCAGGACCTCACTTAGCGCCGTGCCCACCTTCCCGCGGAACCTTAGCCCGCATTTCTCAGATGATCTCGCAGGGATTTGTTTCCACGGCAATTTCTGGACGGATCGGCATAGTTGCGCTACCTCCGACTGATAAAAATTGCGAGATGAAACGCCTCGGTGCCCTATTGTGGGGTGAATAAAAAGCGATAGCGAATTGCAGAATACAGGCGAGAATAAAATGGACTTTTAGCGGATGTGTCTAATTCCAGTGTATAATTCCCTAAAAAGCCCGCGACGGCGGGTTAACCGAATATCTCTACGCGTACACAGAGCTTATTTTCCCTAAAGCGATATCATGGATAGGTTAATAATTACCGGCGGTGTCCCTCTTAACGGAGAAATTCGCATCTCAGGGGCAAAAAATGCCGCGTTACCCATTCTTGCGGCAACCCTTCTTGCGAATGGCCCTGTGACCGTGAGCAATGTTCCGCACCTGCAAGACATCACGACAACCATGGGCCTGCTCGGGCAGATGGGCGTTCAGCTCACCGTCGACGAGAAGATGAACGTCGAAGTGGATTCGGGTGCGATACGAGAATTTCGAGCGCCCTATGAGTTGGTTAAAACCATGCGCGCATCGATACTGGTGTTGGGGCCATTGCTAAGTCGTTACGGACAGGCCGATGTGTCCTTGCCCGGGGGATGCGCAATTGGCTCGAGACCCGTCAATCTCCACATTCACGGGCTTGAAGCAATGGGGGCGAAGGTAAAAGTGGAGGGCGGCTATATCAGAGCGACAGCGAAGCGGCTTAAAGGCGCAAAGATCGTTATGGATATGGTCACCGTTACGGGTACAGAGAATCTCATGATGGCGGCGACGCTCGCTGACGGCACAACGGTTATTGAGAATGCGGCGCGAGAACCCGAAGTGATCGATCTTGCGCTGTGCCTGAATCGCATGGGCGCGCAGATTAGTGGCGCGGGGACGGATACCATAACAATCAATGGTGTAACGAGCTTGGCGGGCACCGAATACAGTATTCTGCCGGATCGAATCGAAACGGGGACCTACCTGGTTGGTGCCGCGATTACGGGAGGCAAAGTCAAATTAAAAAATACTCGACCGGAATTGTTAGATGCCGTGTTGGGCAAGTTAGATGAAGCCGGTGCTGAGATTCAAACGGGAGAAGACTGGATAGAACTCGACATGCAAGGCCGGCGCCCTCGTGCTGTGGACGTTCGTACAGCACCGTACCCAGCATTCCCCACGGACATGCAAGCGCAGTTTACAACGTTGAACACGGTAGCCGAAGGCATGGGCACCATTACCGAAACGGTATTTGAGAATCGATTCATGCATGTGCAGGAATTACAGCGCATGGGAGCAGATATTCGTTTAGAGGGCAATACCGCGATCAGTAACGGTGTGGATAACTTACTTGCCGCGCCGGTAATGGCGACGGATTTACGTGCCTCGGCGAGTTTAGTGTTAGCAGGGTTGGTGGCGAATGGGGACACTCGCGTAGATAGAATTTATCACATTGATCGAGGGTATGAATGTATCGAAGAGAAATTGGCACAACTAGGCGCGCAAATTCGTCGCGTGCCGGCTTGAGGGCGTGAACGGCGAGCAGCTAGATAACAGATAACGTGCGAAGTTAAACCAGTCGATGAATGATTCATTAACAATCGCAGTGTCTAAGGGGCGTATTTACAAAGACGCTTTGCCGTTGCTGGCCCACGCGGGCATTGTACCGAAAGATGCAGACCCAGAGGCCAGTCGCAAGCTGATCCTTGAAACAAACCTGCCTACCATAAAAATAGTGATTATTCGTACCGCAGATGTTCCAACCTTCGTGGAATACGGCGCTGCAGACCTAGGTATTGCGGGCAAAGACGTCCTAATGGAGTACGGTGGCGAAGGGCTTTATGAGCCATTGGACCTAGAGATCGCCCGATGTCGGTTAATGGTGGCCGGTTTCCCATCGACCTCTTCTGATGGTTGCCGTTTGCGTGTTGCGACGAAATACGTTACGTCCACGCGACGCTATTATGCGGCGCAGGGAAAACAGGTGGAAATAATCAAGTTATACGGGTCCATGGAATTAGCGCCAATCGTGGGTTTGGCCGACGTGATTGTGGATCTCGTCGATACAGGAAATACGCTGAAAGCGAACGGCCTTTTACCGCTGGAAACGATCGCCGATATCAGTTCGCGCCTTATCGTAAATAAAGCCTCCATGAAAATGAAGCACCGTCAAGTTAAAACACTTGTCGAGCGGATGGCGGAGGCCGTTGAATCAGCGCGCCTCTAGTAGGTCCATATTAGACGTGTAAAAGCATGATCAAACGTTAAAGGAACGAGGAAGGCAATGGCTAAGGTAAAGCGACTTAGATCGGCGGCTGCGGATTTTTGGTCACAACTGGAAGCGCTTCTTGCGTGGGAGGCCGTTTCGGACCAATCTGTGGAGGGCACCGTACGAAACATTCTTGCCGATGTCCGTTCTCGCGGTGACGATGCGGTTATTGAGTACACAAATCGCTTCGACGGGTTACAGGTGGATTCGGCGGCGGATCTGGAGGTCTCTCACGAACGCTTAACTGAAGCGCTTAAACGAATACCGGCAGACGAGCGTGAGGCGCTGGAGTACTCAGCTGAACGACTGCGTTCTTATCATGTTCACCAGAAGTGCGAAAGCTGGTCCTATACGGAAGACGATGGCACGATGTTGGGGCAAAAAGTAACGGCTGTCGATCGCGCCGGACTTTATGTTCCTGGGGGCAAGGCAGCATATCCCTCTTCCGTGCTCATGAATGCGATTCCCGCTAAAGTAGCGGGAGTGTCCGAGTTGATAATGGTCGTGCCAGCGCCAAAGGGTGAGATAAATGATTTAGTATTGGCGGCGGGGAAGATCGTGGGTATCGATCGCGTCTTCACTGTTGGCGGCGCTCAAGCCGTCGCAGCATTGGCCTACGGGACGACCACGATTCCCAGGGTCGATCAAATCGTTGGGCCGGGTAACATTTACGTCGCAACGGCCAAAGGGATGGTTTACGGTGCCGTTGGGATCGACATGATCGCCGGGCCTTCCGAGATTCTCGTTGTTTGTGATGGCAGAACAAATCCGGATTGGATTGCAATGGATCTGTTTTCTCAAGCGGAGCACGACGAAGATGCGCAAGCGATTTTAGTGTCTACCGATGAAGCTTTTTTGGACAGCGTTCAGTCGAGTATCGATCGTCTATTGCCGACGATGGAACGTGAAGGGCTTATTACGGCTTCACTTGAGTCGCGTGGCGCACTAATTAGTGTTCGCGATTTAGATGAAGCGGTTGAGGTGGTAAATTACGTCGCGCCTGAGCATTTGGAGTTGTCTGTTGAAGATCCCCAGCGGTTGACAGAGAAAATACGCCACGCAGGCGCTATTTTCATGGGGCGTTACACAGCGGAGGCGATTGGTGACTACGTTGCCGGTCCTAATCATGTGTTACCGACATCGCGTACTGCGCGATTTTCATCTCCGCTTGGCGTTTATGACTTCCAAAAGCGTTCCAGTCTGATAATGTGTTCGGCCAACGGTGCAGCAAACCTGGGCAAGTACGCGTCCCAACTTGCGCGTGGGGAAGGATTGACCGCTCATGCGAGGTCTGCGGAATACAGGCTGCCTTCGGAGAAATAAGCGTTTTACGTCGTAGAGCATTGTGCGAATCCATCGATTAATGTGGTTCCTAGGGTGGTACTCCATTATTCCAGCGACTGTGGTTTATGCGTCCACCCATGGCTATATTCGGCCTTCTGGGAGGCAGGCGCACCTGCATCAATTATCGTCAAAGCAACGATTAGTAATTTTAAGCCGTGTCTACACAAATTGACTTGATAAGACGATGGGTACGCCCAGAGGTACGAGGTCTAAAAGCATACCACGTGCCTAACGCGTCGGGTTTGATAAAACTAGATGCGATGGAGAATCCCTTTAGCTGGCCCAAGGAGTTGGTTGAAGAGTGGTTAGGGTCGCTGCGCGAAGTAACGTTGAACCGTTACCCTGATCCTTCTGGTAAGGACTTGAAGCTGAGTCTGCGCGAAGCAATGGCTGTGCCTGAAGACATGGACATTCTTTTAGGCAATGGTTCTGATGAACTCATTCAACTTATTCTAATGGCGGTGGCTGGGGCCAATACAAAAGTACTTGCGCCGGCGCCAACATTTTCCATGTATCGAATGATTGCCACGTTTGTGGGTATGGAGTTTGCCACTGTACCGCTATTAAACCATGATTTTTCGCTGGATCTGCCGGCAATGATCGAGGCAGTCCAGGTGATGCAACCCGCCGTAATCTTTATTGCTTATCCAAATAATCCTACGGGCAATCTGTTCGCTGAGCATGATCTTTGTGCCTTGCTTGAAGCCGCGCCCGGGGTGGTTGTGCTGGACGAGGCTTACCACGCGTTTGCTGACAGTAGTTTTCTGTCGTACCTGAAGCGGTACGATAATTTGTTGGTGCTGCGCACGTTGTCAAAAATGGGCTTGGCAGGTCTGCGGATAGGTACGCTGATTGGCGCGCCAAGTTGGCTGGCCGAGTTTGATAAAATACGCCTACCTTACAACATTAACACGCTCAGTCAAGTTAGCGCGCGATTCGCCCTTGCGCACCACGATGTTCTGAAACAGCAAACGGAGATCATTTGCGCCGAGAGAACAAGGCTGTCGGAGCGCCTCGGAGCGCTAAACGGAGTTATAGTTTACCCCAGCTGCGCAAACTTTATTCTGTTTCGCGTCCCGGAGGGTCGTGCACAGAGCATTTTTGACGGTCTTCTTAACAGAGGCGTGTTAATAAAGAGTATGCACGGCAGCGCCACGCAGCTTGAAAACTGTTTGCGTGTCACGGTCGGTACACCACACGAGAACGATTCTTTTATGGATGCATTAACCGCGGTGCTTTAAGGTTTGGAACGTGTTCATGAAATATTTTATAACTCAGCGCGACGTCATTATAAAATAGGAGTAGATGGATGGCCGATCGCAAGGCTAACATTGCACGCAACACGCTGGAAACTCAGATTGAAGTTAGCGTTAACCTCGACGGCACGGGTGTCGGAGAGCTTCGGACTGGCGTTCCTTTTCTCGATCATATGCTCGATCAGGTTGCGCGCCACGGTGTCATCGATCTGAAGGTCGTTGCCAGCGGGGATTTGCATATTGATGCTCACCACACAGTCGAAGATGTTGGTATAACGTTGGGCCAAGCTTTAAGCAAGGCGTTAACCGATAAAAAGGGTATTCGTCGCTACGGTCACGCCTATGTGCCGCTGGATGAAGCATTGTCGCGCGTGGTTATTGACTTGTCGGGACGGCCGGGCCTGGAATATCACATAGAATTTCCTCGTGCTAGGATTGGTGAGTTTGATGTAGATCTTTTCGTGGAATTTTTCAGAGGATTCGTTAATCACGCCGCCGTGACGCTGCACGTCGATAACTTACGCGGCACTAACGCTCATCATATCGCGGAGACCGTATTTAAGGCCTTTGGGCGCGCTTTGCGTCAGGCCGTCGAGCTGGATACGCGTCAACAGGGCGCGCTTCCCTCAACGAAAGGGCAGTTGTAAATTTATGACTACAGTTGCAGTCATCGACTACGGAATGGGAAACCTCCATTCGGTGGCGAAAGCCTTACAGTATGTCAATGCTCATGCCAACGTTGTTGTGACATCTGAGCGGCGGGAGTTGGAGCAAGCGAACCGCGTCGTATTTCCCGGTGTCGGTGCGTTACGGGATTGCCTAAGCGCTCTACGGCAGCGCGATATGGAACCGACTCTTCGTAAGTGTTTGGAGAATAAACCGGCCCTGGGGATTTGTCTCGGCATGCAAGCGTTGCTCGATTTCAGCGAAGAAAACGACGGCACCACAGGGCTCGGCGTCGTGCCAGGAAAAGCTCTGCGCTTTAAGGAGCAGACTGATCCATGCTCCAACGACGAACGGTTAAAAATTCCCCATATGGGGTGGAATCAGGTGCATCAAGTTAGGCCGCACCCGTTGTGGGAAGGTATACCTCAAGCTAGCCGTTTTTATTTCGTACACAGTTACTATGTCGTTCCCGCTGCCGCCAGTGTCGTGGCGGGAGAGACGTGCTACGGAACGACATTCGCCGCGGCAATTGCGAGGGAAAACTTGTTTGCCGTACAGTTTCATCCAGAGAAAAGCCAAAAACATGGTTTGCAATTGCTCGCTAACTTTCTGCGATGGGATGGAAATGATTCGCTTAAGTGACAAGGCATCGGTTCTACGACGGAGCGTGCTTGATTTCATTGCGCTGCGCGGTTAGTCGTAACGACAGTGGATTAAGTACGGATGAGAAATTAAAAACGCGCCGAGAGGACAGGACATGTTGTTGATTCCAGCGATAGATCTTAAAGATGGAAAATGCGTGAGATTGCGCCAAGGACGGATGGAGGAAGTCACGGTATTTTCCGATGATCCCGTTGCGGTGGCTGAACGGTGGGTAAAGTCTGGCGCCCGTCGCCTTCACATCGTAGATCTGAATGGCGCGTTTGCCGGTAGGCCGGTAAATGGCGGCGTTATACGACGAATTGTAGAGGCGTTTCCTGACGTGCCCATCCAGGTGGGTGGTGGTATTCGCGACGACGACACCATAGAAGCGTATATGGAAATTGGCGTGCAATACGTCATCCTTGGGACTAAGGCCGTGAACGCGCCCCATTTTGTCGCTGATGCATGTTCGGAGTTTCCCGGTCATATCATCGTTGGATTGGATGCAAAGAATGGCAAGGTAGCTATCGACGGTTGGTCTAAATTATCAAACCACGACGTTATGGATATCGCCCAGCGTTTCGAAAAAGATGGCGTGGAGGCCATCATCTACACCGATATTAGTCGCGACGGTATGATGTCAGGTGTTAACGTAGAATCTACCGCATCATTGGCTAAAAGCTTAAGTATTCCCGTTATCGCATCGGGGGGCATTACCAACCTCGACGACGTTCGCTCCTTGTGCGAAGTGACCGAGGATGGGGTCATGGGGGCGATCGTGGGCCGCGCGTTGTATGAGGGTACCATCGATTTAGCACGTGCTCAGCAGTTCGCGGACGGGTTAGTTTAACCTGAGGGCTCGCGTCAAAATTACTTCACATGGTACGGTTGAATTAAAATCTACAGTTCAGTTGAATCGCTATGGGTCTTGCGAAACGTATTATTCCTTGTTTAGACGTGGACAAGGGCCGCGTCGTAAAGGGCGTTAAATTTGTGGGTATTAGGGATGCCGGTGACCCCGTTGAGGTTGCTCGTCGCTACGACGAGCAAGGCGCCGACGAGCTGGTTTTTCTAGATATCACGGCAAGTCACGAAGATCGCGAAACCCTCGTGCATGTTGTCGAGGAGGTTGCCGGGCAGGTGTTTATCCCGTTGACGGTGGGCGGCGGTATTCGTGGCCTTGATGACATACGGAGGATGTTGAGCGCTGGGGCGGATAAGGTTGCGATTAACACGGCAGCTGTTGTGAATCCTGAGTTTGTCAGGGAGGCGGCCGAGCGTTTCGGATCACAATGTATCGTCGTAGCGATCGATGCTAAGCAGGTTAGCGCGTCCGGAGAGCCTAAACGTTGGGAGATCTTTACCCACGGAGGTCGCAAGCCGACAGGCTTGGACGCCGTTGAGTGGGCGCGAAGAATGAAAGATTATGGCGCTGGCGAAATTTTGTTGACGAGTATGGATCGTGATGGAACCCGAGGCGGTTTCGATCTGGATCTAACGCGAGCGGTTTCCGAGGCGATATCCATTCCCGTTATTGCCTCAGGTGGCGTTGGGACGCTTGATCACCTCGTGGAAGGACTGACGGTTGGAAAAGCAGACGCCGTTTTGGCGGCCAGCATTTTTCACTTTGGCGATCACACCGTGCTCGAAGCGAAACTGAGGATCCAGGAAGCAGGCGTCGAAGTGCGGGTTTAAGCAATGAAACGTTGGAGTGCTGCGGCTAACGAATGTTTTGAGGCCAACGGTCGCTTGTTTTTCTCACTGTAGCTAGAGATGTTAAACGACGCAATCAAAGTCCATTGGTTGGATGAGATAAAATGGAATGATGACGGCTTGGTGCCCGTTATTACGCAAGAAACGGTCACGGGGAAGGTGCTGACGCTTGCTTGGATGAATCGCGAATCGTTGGCCATGACGGCTGAGTTGAGGCGAGCGGTATACTGGTCTCGGTCTCGACAAAAATTGTGGCGTAAGGGGGAGCAGTCCGGTCATGAGCAACGGGTGCTCGATATCCGTCTAGATTGCGACAACGATGCGGTGCTGTTAGAGGTGGAGCAGGTGGGTGGTATTGCTTGCCATACGGGGCGGCACAGTTGTTTTTTTCAGCGTTTGGACGCGGATGGCTGGGTGTCCGTAGAGCCTGTGATTAAAGACGCGTCGCAAATTTATAAAAAATAGTGTTCCTATCAGACGGTTGATTCCAATGAGTGATATTTTAAAACGCTTGGCAATCGAGCTGGAGTCCCGAAAGGATGCTGCGCCGGACTCTTCCTATGTCGCATCGCTTTACCGCAAAGGATTGGACGCCATCCTAAAGAAAGTCGGCGAAGAAGCAGCGGAAACAGTGATCGCTGCGAAGAACGATGACACAAGTCAATTAATCCATGAAATGGCGGACTTATGGTTTCATTGTCTCGTTTTACTTGCTCACCAAGGGCTCGGACCACAAGACATATTAACCGAACTGGAGCGGCGATTTGGCGTATCCGGGCATGACGAAAAAGCGTCACGCAATAGCGCCTCCGAGTAAGGGCCACGGAAAAAATAATTATCTAACCTTGCTTGCCTTTTCGCTCGGCTTCTGCGTTTCGGCAAGTTTTGCATATTACATATGCACCACGTGCCGCGCCTTGAATCTGAGCAAAGATCCGGCGCAATCTTTGGATAATTATTATTTTCCGCGGTCCTAAGGTCGCTGTTAAGACCCATTTCGCACTCGCGGAAGGGCCATTTGCCCGACATCCTCCGTGTACGCTGCTGGTGTAGCAGTCTACGGGTCCAAGGAGATGTGCCGGTTAGATCCCCGAACTTTGGTGGCGATTTCTCGAAGTGGCCACGATCTTGGCCTTCAGGTACGTGTTCTTTGCGCGTTGGCGCCGTACGTAGCAAAATCAGACGCATGGTATACTGATGAGTTCTGAGATGACGGACGGTGCTGTAATCTAATGCTGTTGTGTTAAACCGTATATGTAATGTGGTAATGCTGGAGAGCGACGATGGGTATAAGTATTTGGCAGCTATTAATAATCCTTGTGATTGTATTGCTATTGTTTGGCACCAAAAAACTGCGTAGCATCGGTTCCGATCTGGGCGGTGCGGTAAGGGGGTTCCGCGATTCGGTGACCGATAAAGATAAGGACAAAGAGACTGAGGCAAAACCTGTAGAAAATAAATTATCCCACGATGAAGCGGAGAGGGTAATCGACGGCGAAGTCACGAAGCAAGAAAACGAAAAAGTCCGTTAGCAAACGATGTTTGATATCGGTTTTTGGGAGTTGGCGGTCATCGCTGTTATTGCTCTTTTAGTGGTGGGTCCCGATGAGTTTCCGACGCTGGTACGCAATGCAACCCGGGGTCTCGCTAAAATACGCCGTTTTGTGGGCTCGGTGAAAGAAGATCTTGAGCATGAGATCGATAAAGCGGACGAGCTCAAACGGTTGATCGCAAAAGAGACTGACATTGCAAAACTGCACGAGGCCCTTGATGAGGTCAATGGCACAGTCGCTGCTCCAACCAAACACCGCACTCAAGTAACCTCCGAGCAGAGCCATGAATCCAATGAGAAGCGGTCCGCTGAAACGGCGGAAAAGCCGAACGATGTTCGGCCGAATATTGGGTCAAAATAAGCGACAACCTGACCCTAACCAGCAGCCCTTTGTTGGTCACTTAATCGAGTTGCGCGACCGGTTGCTGCGAATAGTTCTGGTCGTATTGGCTCTTTTTTTAGTGCTGATGCCCTTCGCCAACAGCCTGTATAGCGCGTTGGCTGAACCCCTCATGGAAACGCTTCCGGCGGGTGCGACGATGATCGCCACTGAGGTTGCTGCACCTTTCCTCACGCCGTTTAAGTTTAGCCTCGTCTTCGCTATTTTCATTTCCATGCCGTTTGCGTTGTACCAGATCTGGTTGTTTGTGGCGCCGGGTTTATATATGGCCGAGCGTCGTATTGCGCTTCCTTTATTGATAACCAGCTCTGCTCTGTTCTATCTGGGTGTGGCGTTCGCCTACTACGCTGTGTTTCCTCTCGTGTTTGGGTTTCTTACGAGCTCAGCGCCGGAGGGTGTTGCCGTCATGACGGATATAAGCCGCTACCTCGACTTCGTCGTCAAACTTTTTTTCGCTTTTGGATTGGCGTTCGAAATCCCGGTAGCGACCGTAGTGGTTGTTTGGGCGGGTATCGCTACCCCCGAGAGTTTGGCCAAAAAGCGTCCTTATGTCATCGTAGGGGCTTTTGTTGTAGGTATGCTGTTTACGCCGCCTGACGCAATTTCGCAGACGCTACTCGCCATACCGATGTGGTTGTTGTTTGAGGTTGGTCTGGTTGCCGCCCGCAAATTGTTGCCGACGCTGCAAAAGGCACAAGCAGCTGATTCGGAGACAGACAGCGCCCAATCGGATTCCGCTGCGGACAAAGACTAGCCTGCGTTGCTCACAGGGACGCGTGACGCTCGCGCAGAGAATTATTAACTATTAACAACCTCCCTGTGGTTTCCCATATGGCCCGACGGGAGAACCACAAGGACGTGGCGAAAAAATTCGCTCCTGGCGATTTTATGGTTTCAAGAATGTGAAGTTGTTTTGGCGCCAGCCCAAACGCGAAGTTTAGTTTCTAGCCCTTGGTTTAGGCCGCGAGCCTACCACGGCTTCAATATCGCGTTTTTTTTGTTTTTGCGTCACCGTTAGCGAGATTGAATTTTTTGGCGCAACGCCCGCGATAACGTTAATCAGCTGTCTTGAGTTGCTGATTTCTGCCTCGTTGACGTGAGTAATGACGTCCCCCGCTACAAGACCGGCCTCTTCAGCAGGCCCGCCGGGCAAGACGCCCGCGATGATCACGCCTCTTTCAGTGTCTAGGTTGAACGATTCCGCGAGCTCGGGTGTTACGTCTTGAACTTCGATCCCGAGCCAGCCCCGGCTTACCCGGCCGTGTTCTATGATCTGCTGCATTACCATTTTCGCAAGGCTAACGGGTATGGCAAACCCTATCCCCTGAGAGCCTCCAGAGTCAGAGAATATGGCGGTATTTATGCCCACTAAATGCCCTGCCGTATTGATTAAGGCGCCTCCCGAGTTGCCTGGATTGATCGCAGCATCTGTTTGGATGAAATTTTCAAACGTACTAATGCCTAGCTGGCTACGACCGGTGGCGCTTACAATGCCCATTGTTACTGTTTGGCCGACACCAAACGGGTTTCCAATGGCAAGTACCACGTCGCCGATATGGAGTTCTTCCGAACGTCCTATTGTAATGCTATGAATGTTATCCTCGGGTATCTTCAGTACCGCCAGATCCGTCTCTGGGTCAGTGCCTACCACGGTTGCTTTGGCGCTGCGCCCGTCGCGCAGGGCGACGAGTATTTCGTCTGCTTCGGAGATAACGTGATTATTGGTAAGCACATAACCGGCTTCACTTAAAATTACCCCGGAGCCCAGGCTATTCTCCAATCGTTGTCTGGGGCCAAGAATGGGGCTGTCTCCAAAAAAGCGGCGAAAAGCAGGATCGTCGAAGAGTGGGTGTGGCTGTCGTGTAACAACCTTTGTCGTATAAATATTCACAACGGACGGCGCAGCGTTTTCTACGGCCGGGGCATACGAGGGCGGGGCGAGAGTACCCTGGGTAAGGGTCGCTGATCGTCGGATCTCCTCGTCTGGCTCCGCTTCCTTAATCTCTACGACCGGCCTAGATTGCTGTTCGTCGGTTTCAAAAATCATCATTAATAAGAAACCGGCGACTATACCGACGGCAAGTCCTTGTACTACATATGGTATGAGTTTTCGTATCTCCATGGTGCTGCTACTCTAACACACCTAAAATAGAGTCGTCTTTAGCTTTGTGGATTTTACGCTTCCCTTAGCGACGACAAGCAGCACCTTCAAATATTGCAACAACATGGTAGGGAAAGTTCGATATGGTAGATCTTTATGCGTTGAGCGACTACGCCAACAAAGTCTTGGAAGTCGACAAGTTCGACGATTACGCCCCAAACGGTTTGCAGGTAGAAGGCCGGGACGTGGTGCGCAAGCTGGTCAGCGGTGTAACAGCGAGCCACGCATTGATCGAAGCGGCCATCAAGGCGAAAGCGGATGCGATATTAGTTCATCACGGATATTTTTGGAAAGGAGAGGACCCGCGCGTCATTGGCATGAAACAGCGCCGGCTGCGTTCGTTGCTAGCAAATCAAGTCAGTTTAGTGGCTTATCACCTGCCGTTGGACGCCCATCCAAAATGGGGAAACAACGTCCAGCTGGCGATACGCCTTGGGTTCGATATCGCCGGTAGGTTCGGCCGGGGCACTGTGCCCCTTGCACTGCACGGCACCGTTTCGCCGTCGCAATCGCCAGAGAAGCTAAAGCATTTGTTGAAGCAACATTTGGGCCGAGAGCCGCTGCTCGTGAGAGGGGGGGGTAATGAGGTCGTGCGAATCGGATGGTGCACGGGTGCTGCGCAATCGTATATAGAAGATGCGGCTGCACTTGGGCTGGACGCCTTCATAAGCGGGGAGGTGTCGGAGCCGACTTATCATATCGCGCAAGAAATGGGCATTCACTACTACGCTGCGGGTCATCACGCGACGGAGCGGTTTGGGCCCCTAGCATTTGGGGATCACCTTGCGCGACATTTCGGTCTCGAGCATGAGTTTATTGATATTGAAAATCCGGTTTAACGCTGTGGGCTAAAAAGACCTCAGCTCGCTCCTATTTTTCGCCAACGGTCTTTGCGCTTGCTCGGTAATTGCTCCTGTATTACTCCACCCTACCACGTACATCGATGTAGGCGTCCTTTATTGCGCTCTCGCTTACACACTTCACAAAGGGTGTAATGGTTCTCGGAGCGACGCTCCATTGGCGCTAATGTAAGACGGTATGGCATCGTCTCAAAATCGGCATCCAAATTTGTAACAGTGGAGGACCTCAGTCAGGAATTGATCACACGCGGTGTCAGGTTCCTCACGTTGAGTTGCGAAGATCTATAGTCTCAGAAAATTAAAGGTTTGCGTTTTTTGTGGCTGGCCGGTGCAAGTTCACGCGGATTTACGAGGAAGTGCCTGACGAGGCATTGACATGCTGCGCGGGTTTGGTCTACGATTCAAGCACTATATCTCTTAAAAATAAATAAATGCATTTAGTAAATGCGGATAAGTAACTAGAACCAACAGTGGGTCAGAGGTATCGCTGGTTTTAGAAAAAAGCAGGGGCATGGTCGCTAACAGCTTTTTCTGTTTTCTTTGGGGGGGTGCTTGACTAGGGTGTCGCGTAGTTTAGTTCCGTAGTTCGCATCTGTATGAGCCGCTCGAAAAATGGTGGGGCGCGCTTATCGTTACGTTGTGGAAATTTAGGTGTTCTCCCTAGCGCCCCTTTACGAGGGCAATAACTAAAACCGATGTAGAGGGTGAAGTGCCGTTAATTTATCGCTTTAAAGATGGAAGGGCGTTCTCGGAAATGAAAAGATATTCTAATCGTCTTTACGAAGGGTTAAAAAGAATCTCGTTAGGTTCAGCGGCACTGCTGGTGGTGTTTGCCGCGGTGCCAGGTACCGGTTGGGCTGAAGTGCCAAACGCCGTTGCGCCGAAGGGTGCACACGCGGGAGACGACGTTCCTCAACCCATCGAATTTCCGCATGACGTGCACGCGAAAATCAATCAGATCAACTGCATGTACTGTCATACTTATGCGCGCCGAAGCAAGGTGGCCGGTATTCCGCCAACGAGTAAGTGTATGGGTTGCCACACCATTATTGCGACCGATAAGGAGCGCATAAAGAAGCTCACAGAATATTGGGAGAGCAATCAGTCTCCGCCATGGAAAAAAGTGCACGATGTGCCCGATTACGTTCACTTCACCCACGAGAAACATCTTGACCGTTTTCTATTTAGTAATGAGGGGATGGACGTAGAGCGGGTCTCGGAGGTGTGTGCCTTCTGTCACGGCGAGGTCAAAGAGATGACCGTGGCGAAGAAAGTCAAATCTTTGAATATGGGATTCTGTCGGCGTTGCCATGAGGCCAATGATGGGCCTTCCGATTGTTGGAAATGCCATAAATAGAGCGCGAGGCTGTTTGAGGCTTTTCACAGCTAGGTTTGACGACAACAGACTAATCACAAGGTGACTTGTTATGAGTGGTAACGATATCAACCGCAGGAATTTTTTGAAGGTCATGGGCTGGGGCGGCGCAGGTGTCGCTCTCAGCGGATGTGACATGCCGACGACGGTTACGCTGGAAGAAGGTAAAGAAACAGTAGTTTCTTATATCATGCCGGAGGAGTACGTTATCCCCGGTCAAGGCGTTTATTTCGCATCGACGTGTCAACAATGCAGTGCGGGTTGTGGTGTGCACGGGCGGGTGCGCGAAGGCCGTGTGTTGAAGTTGGAAGGGAATACGGAATCACCCATCAACACGGGCAAGCTATGTCAGATGGGTCAATCCGGTGTTCAGGCCCATTACAATCCGGACCGCATTCAAAAGCCGATGCTGCGAAAAGGCGGAGCGTTGGTCGAAGTAACGTGGGAAGAGGCAGCGGCTGCATTAGCGGATAAAACCGGAAAAGATTCTTCGTTGAACGGTGGCCGAGCGGCTTGGCTTACCGGTACAGTGAGTGGTCACCAATCTGTGCTCCTACAGGCTCACCTTGAGGCGCTGGGTTCGTCTCGCCATTACACCCATGAAGTCATCAATAATGCTGTTGCGACACAGGTGAACCAAGACATGTTTGGTGAGGTTCAGCCAACCTACCACGTGACAAAAGCGAAAGTCGTGCTGTCCTTCGGCGCCGACCTTGTGGGAACCTCCATGTCCCCCGTTCACTTCTCGCGCGAGCACACTAAGTTCCGCTCCGCACCGCGCGGTGTATTGATCCAAGTAGAGCCTAAGATGACGTTAACCGGCGGTAACGCCGACCTTTGGATCGCCGCGAAACCCGGAAGTGAAGGCGTACTCGCCATGGGTATCGCCAACGAGTTACTGGCTAAGCATGGCTTGAGTGGCGACGCCTTACCGGGCGGCTTAAGAGATTCCATTGCCAGTTACAATACGGATAAAGTGGTTGAGATCACGGGCGTAGCGAAAACTAAGATTGTGGAGGTTGCTAAGGTGCTGGCCGAGCGGTCGCCTAGCCTCGTGTTAACCGGCGCTTCTACTGAAGCCCATGAGCACGGGTATCAGTCCGTTGCGGCGGCGATGATGTTAAACGTAATATTGGGTAACATCGGTAAAACAATTACATCGTCGGGAGAATTTCCGTTTCCACAACTCACGGCCAAGCGCGGTGATATGAAAGGCCTTCTAGCGTTCGCGGAGCACGCTGACAAAGGAGAGATTGACGTAGCCTTCTTTTACGGTGTAAATCCTGTTTATACGGCGCCGAAGTTTCTAAACCTTGAGCAGAAACTGGATAAGATTCCGTTTAAAGTTGTGCTTACCCAATTCTACGACGAAACGGCGAATCGCGCAGATCTCGTGCTACCGCTGGCCTCGGCGTTGGAAGATTGGGGTACTCACGTTCCCGGCTACCTACCGGAGGATAAGATTATTTCCATGCAGCAGCCCTTAATGGAAAAGCTCTACAAGGAAACACACGGTTTGGGCGATGTACTGCTCTCATTGTTGAAGATGCGTAAGCCCGAAGAATACGAAGGCTTTGCCGACTACTATGCATTCCTTCGCGAAGCTTTTGCGGCGATTCCCTCCGACCACAAAGGGGGCGTAGGCGACGAAAAGTTTTGGATGCAAGCCCTGCAATTCGGGGTCATCCCCGTCAACGTCGCTGAACGATCCATCAAGCCTACTCCGATCGAAGCCGATTTGCCGGCACTAAAGGAAGATATCTCGTATCCTTTTTACCTCGTACCGTCGGCACATCTCGGATTATGGGACGGCCGGCACGCGAATCTACCGTGGTTACAAGAAGCCCCCGACCAGATAAGTAAAGTCGTTTGGGGTTCGTGGGTCGAAATGCACCCAAAGACGGCGGCGCGGTTGGGGGTCGAGAATGGTGAATTTGTTCGGGTCGAGTCGATGCAGGGTTCGATTGAGGCCCCGCTGTATACGCATAGGGGGATACATCCTAACGCTGTGGCCGTACCCCTCGGGCAAGGACACGAAGAATACGGTCGCTATGCGAAAGGGCGCGGCGTTAACCCGCTTAAAATTCTTAATCCGGTTACTGACGAAAAAACAGGTGAACCTGCGTTGTACGGAACCCGTGTTCAGGTTGCAAAAGCACCTTTCGACGAAAAACAAAAAATGGTTCGATTTGGTGGTAGCGAGACACAGGTGGGTCGTAAGCTAGTCGCAAGCATAACCGCTGACGTGTTCAATCGCACCGAAGGAGCGTAAAAAATGTCACTGCAGAATATTCTTACTAACTGGTCACAATACCGCAAAGGCCACGAGCAAGGCGGTTTCCACGACTACGAGCACATGTGGGGCATGGCGGTCGATTTAAACAAGTGCATCGGTTGTAATGCCTGTTCCGTAGCGTGCTATGCCGAGAACAATCTCGGTATCGTCGGGAAGGATCGATTCGAAAAAGGCCAAGGGATGCATTGGATGCGTATCGAGCGGTATTGGGACGAACCGAATCTTGCTCCTGGCGTGAGTGAAGAGTTTCCGAGCCGCGGCGCCAGTTTCTTGCCGATGATGTGCCAGCAGTGTAACGCGGCAACCTGCGAGCCGGTTTGTCCGGTGGCGGCTACCTACCACACCCCCGACGGATTAAATGCTCAAGTCTATAATCGCTGTATCGGTTCACGATACTGTTCTAACAACTGTCCGTACCGATTGCGCTACTTTAACTTCTATTCCTATTATGACTGGTCGTGGCCGGAGCCGCTTAATATGCAGTTAAATCCCGATTTGTCCGTGCGTGATAAAGGTGTTATGGAAAAGTGTACGTTCTGTGTGCAACGTATTCGGGTGGCAAAAGATACGGCTCGTCGTGAAGACCGAAAAGTAGCCGACGGGGACGTTTACCCCGCGTGTGTACAAACGTGTCCAACCGATGCGTTGGTGTTCGGTGATATGCTGGACCCCGAAAGCAGCGTTACTAAATTGTGGAAAGCCCACCAGGTTGAGTTGGGCAAGACTAAGCAGCACAAGGACAACGAAGAGTTGCGGGGTTATCGAATATTTGAAGGCTTAAATACTGACCCATGCGTCATGTACCTCGAGCGCGTTCGCGAGGTAGAAGTATAGAAGCTTTATACACCGTTTTCGAAGATCAGGTTGAACTTTAGAACAAAAAGCCTAACGTTCCGAGGGGCAGTATGAAAGACATTAACGAAGACATTAAATGGGCACAGATTAACAAGGATGTGCTGCGGAGCATGGAGAATCCGCGAATGGGGTATTGGGTGGCCGTGGCTACCTGTATAGCCATGGTCGGTTGCGCTGTTCTAGCGGAGATATGGCAGTACCGCTATGGCATGGGTTATGCCAACCTGAACTGGCCGCACATGTGGGATCTCTATATCGCAACGTTTATCTTTTGGATTGGCATGAGCCACTCGGGGACATTGTTATCAGCAATTCTCCATATCATCCACGCCGATTGGCGTAAACCGATATATCGTTTCGCCGAGGCGATGACCACATTTTCATTGATGACTGCTGGCTTATTCCCGCTTATCCATCTCGGGCGTTTGTGGAACATGTATTGGGTGTTGCCTTACGTGTCCGATCGCGGTATCTGGCCCAATTTTAGGTCGCCACTGGTATGGGATGCTTTCGCCATCGGTACATACCTAACCTCTTCAGCATTGTTTCTGTTCATCGGGATGATCCCCGATCTGGCCATTTGTCGTGACAACGCGCGGGGCTGGCGTAAAAAACTCTACATCGCGCTGTCCTTAGGTTGGCGAGGTGATGATCGGCAATGGCGAAACTTCCGTAGGACCTATCTGCTAATGGCATGTTTCCTCATTCCATTGGCCGTATCCGTTCACTCAATCGTATCGTCTGACTTTGCGATGTCGATTATGCCGGGCTGGCACATCACCACATTCCCGCCGTACTTCGTGGCCGGTGCGTTATATTCGGGTTGTGCGGCCATCATCACCTTGTTCGTGCTACTCCGTTATTTCTTCCGATTTGAGGAGTACATGACGCTGTCGATTTTAGAGAAGACATGTAAACTAACGTTCGCCATCGCCATGGTGTGGACGTACTTGAACCTGATCGAGTTTGCTTCCACGTGGTACGGTCACGACGTCGCTGCCAAGGAGGTTTTACTGGAGAAATTCTACGGTCCCTACGCGCCTTACTTCTGGATGATGATGTTCTGCGGTTCGGTCATGCCGTTTGCGCTAGCGTTTAGAAAGCTTCGGCGGCATATACCAACCATGTTCGTGGTGTCGCTGTTTTTAAACCTGGGTATGTGGCTCGAGCGGTGGATGATTGTGACGCCTACGTTGGCGAATGCCTATCATCCTATCGCATTTGATACGATGTGGCCGAGTATGATTCAGTGGGCCATTGTGTTCGGCAGTTTCGGCTGGTTTGGCTTGTTGTTCTTAGTGTTTGTAAAAGTCTTCCCATCCGTTTCTATGTACGAGGTTAAGGAAATGGTTTATCACCGACGTACGGCGGCGGGTAAAGATCCTGAGGTAGTGCTGCATCATCCGCATCGCAGATCCGATGACGAGCCGGAACCAAGCGGCGGTACACCACCACCATCGGGTACACCAGGATTAGAAGGAGCGTAGCGATGAAGAAGTACAAAGTCATGGGGCTATTTAGCAACTTTAGAGAAGCGTTCAACGTCGTTGAGGAGATAGGCGCTCAAAAGATCGCTGGCTTGACGGTGGATGACATTACAACCAAGTCGCCCATCGAGCACCCGGAGATCGACGAGATACTCGGTCAGCGGCGATCTCATGTGCCTAAGTTCACGCTATGCGGCGCTCTTTTTGGAATGACATTTGGATTTCTTTTCCTTGCGTCTGCCCAGGCAACCTTTCTGGTGCAGCCGCAAGGTGGGAAGCCGGTGGTGCCGTTGCCGTCGAACATCGTTCTGACGTATGAGTTGTTGATTCTGTTTGGCGTGCTATTTACGCTGACGGGATTTCTTATAACGGCGCGGATGTTTACCAAACGAAGCTCGATATACAGTGAGAACGTGGGTATCGATCAAATCGGTATCGTGATTGAGGTCAATGAGAATACGATCGAACCCGCTAAGGCGCTCTTAAAGGCGCACAAAACACTGGAAATTCGCGAAGAGGTTCTGAAATGAAACGAATAGGATTAATAGCGGCGGTATGTTTGTTACCCCAAGTTGCTCTGGCTTGGCCGTGGTCAACGGATATGGTAAATCAACCGAGCATTAAGCCTCAGGAAATCGACAATTGGTTTGAACAGATGCCCGCTTTCCCCGCGCGCTCGGTACCGATACAGGGGATGCCAACAAAGGTTGCGAACCGGGAGGAAGCTAAGACGCTGGCCAATCCGATACCCGCAACCGAGGAATCCCTTAAGAAAGGCCGAACACTGTATCGTATCTATTGTGCTGCGTGTCATGGGCTGACCGGAAAGCGCGATACGCCAGTTGCAGATAAGATTGGAGCGATAGATTTAACCGACGATTACGCGCAAAGTATACTCACTGAGGGTTGGATTTTTGGCACCATAACGTATGGAAGCGTCATCATGCCAGCCTATGGCGCGCCGGCCGGTAATGCGCAAAAACGCGGGGCCAACGACTTGACCGTCGAGGAACGGTGGCACGTCGTGAACTACGTGAGAAATGGGTTGGTTAAAGAAGCGTCCGTTCGTACGGCGGCAGCGGAATAACTTGGTACTAAAACAATAATACCAGAGGGTTATTATGGAAAACTTTGGGAATTGGTCCATCTTAACGACGAATTTTCTGATCGTTCTTTATATCGCGCTTAACGGGGTGACGCTCGCGTCGGTATTGCACCTTTGTAACGGGAAGTGGCGTTTTAAAGTGCGACGGATCGCGGTGGCAATGGCGTCGCTTTTTCCGCTAGCGTTTATTTTACTTATTATCGTCTTGGCAAACGGCGAGCACACTTTCCTCTGGATGGCTGAAGCGGCCGATGGCGGAGCTCACGGCGCCGGTGGTGAAGAGCATCACCTACCAGGCTGGCTGAACTACGACTTCTTGGTGATGAGAGAAATCATTGGTTTCTTCATTATCGCAGGATTGTATACGTTGTTCATTAAATACCAGCATGAGAGCGAAATAGATAGCTCGTACGCGGCTCAACGGCGGTTTAGAAATATTGCGCTTTTGATACCGTTCTTCTACGTTACTTATGGAAGCATGGTGGCTTGGGACTTTGAGATGACGCAATTCGCCCAATGGCATAGTGCGAGCTATGCATTCTACCATTTCCAAAGTAACTTCATCATGTTCCTTGCGTTCTTTACGGTGCTCCTGTTTTTCTTGAATCGCTCGGGCAAGTTGGTCAAACCGATAGAGCCGTATATATTTAACTATTTAGCTCAATTTATGCTGGGTATGACCATCTTGTGGACGTACCTCTATTTCACGCAGTACCTCATCATGTGGTACGGTCGGTTACCGGAAGAAATGAATCGTTACGACGCGATGATGTTGGATGGATTCGGTCCTCTGTGGTGGACGTTCCTTGCGATGAAGTTCATTATTCCGTTCTCGACATTAGCGATTACCCCAAATCGTCATAATCCGCCAGTTATCGTGGCTGTGGCATGTAGCATACTGATTGGAACCTGGCTTGAGAGATACACATGGATTGCGGGATCCGTGGACAGCCAGTACTACCACTTTCCGATGACGTCATTTACGGATATCGCCGTTACGGTAGCCGTTTTTGGGGTGGCGTGGTTTATCTGCAAGTGGACATTTACACGCTACGGAATCATAAAGGCTTCGTAATAACAACAATAACGAACGATCATCTGAGTCCTCGCGACTTGGTATGGTCTGTAAACCGTCGAAAGGGTGTAGCTGTCGTTACACCCTTTTTTTTTGGCCGAAAAGGCACAACGCAGGACCATCCGGTGACGAGCCCGTGTTTAGCACTTCGAACCCCGAAGGTTTGCGGTACGAATTTGCTTTATTGCGGAATTCTTGGGAGGAGAAAAAGGGGTGCGCTACGTCCGACTGATTGAACTTCTGAGAGGAATAAACGCGATGCCCCGTTTTGGGTTGGGGAACGAGCGCGGTGTGAATTAAAAAAGATGAGTGAGCTTGACGCTTAATAAAATCGAGGATCAGTTCTACGTTACTCTCCCGCCACTCACGGTTGCTACAGTAACAAGCCCCAAAATTAAGTTAATTCCGACTTGGCGTCGAATACGGGCTAGGTGGTTGGCGGCCTCGGAGATGTCTCCTCTGGTTAGCGCTATTTTCAGTTGTTTATAGAGTACGAAGTATACGTATAAGAAAATACCCATCATTAAAAAGCCGAAAACCTGCATTAACTGAATGTAGAGGCTAGCGCTCGCGACGCTGCCGAAATGATTAAAAACGATCCAGTATCCGCTTATGAGGAGCACGACGATACATAACCATACCCATCTGAAGAAACGCGCGAAAGTACCTGCCCAGAGTTGCAGGCGGGACGGAGGAGGTAAATCTACCGCGGCCGGTCGTAATACCTGGTAGGCGAAAAACATGCCTCCTACCCAAATAGTGGCAGCGACTACGTGAAGCGTAAGACTTAACGGGTGTAGCATTTCGTCACTCCTTATGGTTTGGTCGATGGTTTTGGGTTCGTGCTAATCCCCACACCCGATGCATGACGACGTAACCACCCGATAATGCGTTGTGCCAGCGCGTCGTTGACGCCGGAAAAATCGTGATCGGCACCCGGGATCACAATCTGACGGAAAGCGATAAACCCAGGTTCGTCAGCAAACGGTGAACGAGTAAAGCCCGAACGCCGTGGGGATTCGAGTCGTTGTTGTTGAGATGCGTTAGAGCCCGACTTCTTAGCGGCCGTAAGCCGTGTTCCCGCGGTCGTGGTGACCGCATCTAAATCCCGCTCGCCATAGATATCTAAGATAGGTAAAGTAATGCGTTCTAGATGGGTTGGTATGAATAGCATCGGATCCCAATCTTTATTTACGATCATGCTTATCCCTATAAACGCGGTAACGCCACTATTGGGCGTATTGGCGAGGAAGGCCGTGGCAAGTGCTGCGCCGGTTCCGTATCCTATTAAAACGATGTTTTCGATGCTCTTTTCTTTTAAATAGTTAATACCCGAGCTAATAATGGCCGGTGTTGTTTGCAGCAGTTGTGGTGAGGGTGTGCTTGAGGCTTGATTGATTAGGCCTGGGATGTGTATGGATAAGGTCGCCCAGCTGCGTTGCGGTAACGTTGTTCGAAGCGGCGCGATGACTTGCGGCCAGTCGGGATGCGTGTTGATATCGTGGAGCAAAATAGCGCCTCCTGCCATGGTTCCCGTGACGTCGTCGTTGAGAATCCCGAAGAGTTTCTGGCCGTTTACGTCGAGCCAAACGAGCCTCCCATTAACAAGCGATGCTTGTAGGTGCGCGACAAGTTCATCTTCGTTTATTCGCGGTTGCTGTGCCAACGATGACGACACATGCAAAACGGCCAAAACTAACATTGCATAGGCCCATGATTTCATCATGGGAGTGTGTTATCGCGAATTGGGGTCCGTTGTCAAGTTAGCGTTCGTTAGGGTACGGAAACTAAGGGCCGCGGAAAATAATAATTATCCAAAGATTGCGCCTTGAATCTGAGCAAAAAGACAAGCAAGGTTTGGATAGTTTTTTTTCCGTGGCCCTTAGCCCGCCAAACCCAGCCCCTGACTGCTTCTGTTCCGTGAATTTGTTGTAGTATAATTGCTAAGGGTATTCGTAACCCTATTTACCTGGACTCAGGTTCTAGACCTACCGTTTAAGATGAAAATATTTTTGTAATCAGGTAGAGTTTCGGGTTCAGTTTTGAGTGGTCGGGATTCAGTATCGATGACTTTACGTATGTTAGCTAGATGCGGGTGAGTCCGTGGCCAAGCCGTCCATCAATTTAAGGTGTGAGAGAAACTATGCCAGATTACAAAATTGCGCCGTCTATACTGTCCGCGGATTTTGCGCGGTTGGGCGAAGAAGTTACGAACGTGCTGGAAGCCGGCGCGGATATCGTTCATTTTGACGTTATGGACAACCATTATGTGCCCAACTTAACCATTGGACCGCTTGTATGTGAAGCGTTGAGGAAACACGGTATTTCGGCCGACATCGATGTTCATCTTATGGTGAAACCCGTCGATCGTATTATCCCTGATTTCGCCAAGGCTGGTGCAACGTACATTACGTTTCATCCCGAAGGGTCTGAACATGTCGATCGCTCCTTGCAGCTGATTCGTGATAACGGTTGTAAGTCGGGGCTTGTGTTTAATCCTGCGACACCGTTAGATTATTTGAGGTACGTGCTAGACAAGGTAGATATGGTGTTACTTATGTCGGTTAATCCTGGCTTCGGTGGTCAAAAATTCATTCCGAACACACTCGAAAAACTGGGCGAAGCTCGAAAAATAATCGACCAAAGCGGCTATGACATCCGTCTCGAGATTGACGGGGGTGTAAAGATAGATAATATACGAGAAATCGCCGAAGCGGGAGCGGATACGTTCGTCGCGGGTTCGGCCATTTTTAGTACCGATGACTATAAGGCCACTATTAACAGCATGCGAGCTGAATTGGCCAAAGTGAGCGGCTAGCCTGCTGGTTCGTGAAAGGTGTATGATGTTGAAAAACCCACAGATGATACTAATTGACCTGGACGGCACGCTCGTGGACAGCGTACCGGATTTAGCCTATTGCGTCAACGCGACCATGGATCGCCTTGAACGCCCTCGCTGGAGCGAAGAGAAAGTTCGGGAATGGGTAGGCAATGGCGTTGAGCGACTGGTAAAAAGGTCGCTTGTTGGGCAACTTGACGGCGAGCCAGATGAGCAGCTCTATAACGAAGGCTTGGCGATTTTTATGGAGGTTTACTCTCACAATATTAGTGGTCGTAGCCACCTTTATCCTGGGATTCTCGAAGGGCTTGACCAACTTAAAGCGATGGAATTTAGACTTGGCTGCGTGACCAATAAGGCTGCTCAGTTTACTGAGCCATTGTTACAAGACATGGGTATCTACGACTATTTTGAAGTCATTGTTAGCGGGGATACAACGGCTAAGAAAAAACCGGATCCCATGCCGTTACTCCATGCAGCGGAGGCGTTAGGCGTTGCGCCGACGTCTTCGCTTATGGTGGGCGATTCGGTAAACGATGTGACCGCTGCTCGTAGGGCAGGATTTCAAGTGGTTTGTGTACCCTATGGCTATAATCATGGCAACGATATTTGCGACGCTGAACCGGATGCGGTTATTGAGACCTTAGCGGCATTACCGCCGTTACTGAAACAAACAGCCTAGCAATGTCGAATAGCGGATGAGGTTGACACACGGGGCGAACGCGTTTGGTCGCAGGATTATCTGGAAGCGAGGCACGCCGTGGCAAACTCGGTTATGATTCTGAACGACTGCCTTTGGTAACCTCCAGTTCGCTATGGAAGCTCTAATGACCCCTCAAGAATTTGAGTCTCTCGCCGCCCAAGGCTATAACCGCATTCCGCTCATGGCCGAGGTGCTTGCCGATCTCGATACGCCGCTGAGCACCTATTTAAAACTCGCATCTGGCCCCCGCTCTTACTTGCTTGAATCGGTTCATGGCGGAGAAAAGTGGGGGCGTTATTCCATTATCGGGCTCCCCTGTCGAACGTCGCTCAGGATCTCTGGAAACGATATCGTTATCGAGACCGACGGACAAGCCGTTGAGCGTATCACCGCAGCGGATCCGCTTGCTTGGATTGAAGGTTACGCTGCCCAGTTCAATGTGTCGACGCTCGACAATTTGCCGCGGTTTACGGGGGGATTGGTTGGTTATTTCGGTTATGACACGGTACGTTATATTGAACCGCGTTTAAGCCGATCTAAACATCCCGATCCGCTGGGAACACCCGATATTCTTCTGCTCATTTCAGAGGAAGTTGTCGTATTCGATAATCTACGCGGCAAGTTATATGTGGTGGTGCACGTTGACCCCTCGCAATACGAGGCGTATCTCGCGGGGCGCCAGCGGCTTGACGAGCTAGTCTCACGGCTGCGATCGAATAGACCCCAATATGCGTCGACCGAAACGGGTCGCCACGTGGATGAGTCAGAGTTTGTTTCCGGTTTTACCCGAGAGCGCTACCAACAGGCGGTTGAGCGAATAAAAGATTACATCAATGCGGGCGACGTTATGCAGGTGGTGCTGTCGCAACGTTTGTCCATACCGTACCATGCGCCGCCACTGAGTCTTTATCGCGCACTGCGCAGCCTCAATCCATCACCCTATATGTTTTATTTTGACTTGGGTGATTTTCATGTCGTTGGCTCGTCGCCCGAGATCCTTGTTCGTCTGGAGGATGGCGTCGTCACCGTTCGCCCCATTGCGGGAACACGGCCGCGAGGAACGACGGATGAGGAGGATAACGCATTGGAACGGGATTTGCTGGCCGACCCCAAAGAGCTGGCCGAGCATTTAATGCTTATTGACTTAGGTCGTAACGACGCTGGCCGTGTGAGCGAGACCGGTAGCGTGAAAGTGACTGAGCGAATGGTTGTCGAGCGCTATTCTCATGTTATGCATATTGTGTCCAATGTAACCGGTAGGCTAAAACCGGGCATGGACGCGATTGATGTATTACGCGCGACGTTTCCTGCAGGCACGGTCTCTGGGGCGCCAAAGATCCGCGCTATGGAAATTATCGACGAGCTGGAGCCAGTAAAGCGAGGCGTTTACTCGGGAGCCGTGGGCTATTTAGGCTGGGCCGGTAATATGGATACGGCCATTGCCATCCGCACAGCGGTTATCAAGAACCAAAAATTGCATATTCAAGCTGGCGCGGGAATCGTCGCCGACTCTATACCGAGTAACGAATGGGACGAAACCATGAATAAAGGACGGGCTATTTTTAGGGCTGTGTCCATGGCTCACGCCGGGCTGGATCGATCATTATAGCGGTAGACGTAGAACGTATCGATGCAGCCATGTTGTTAATGATTGATAACTACGATTCGTTTACTTATAACCTGGTTCAATACTTCGGCGAGCTGGGAGCTGAGGTGCGCGTCTACCGGAATGATCAAGTAAGTGTTGCCGATATCGAGGCCATGGGCCCGAATCAGATTGTCATTTCACCCGGTCCATGTACGCCAAACGAAGCCGGGGTATCGGTTGAAGCCATACAACAATTTGGCGGTACAGTTCCTATCCTTGGCGTATGTCTTGGGCATCAGAGTATCGGCCAAGCGTTTGGCGGCAAGATAATTCGAGCCAAGGAAATCATGCACGGTAAAACATCGCGAATACATCACCGGGGTGAGGGTGTATTCACGGGGTTACCTGACTCGTTTGAAGCGACGCGCTACCATTCATTGGTTATTGACCGCGCTTCGTTGCCGGATTGTCTAACCGTCACCGCTTGGACGGAAAATGAAGAGGGCGGCATAGACGAGATAATGGGCGTTCGCCACAACGCATACTCCGTCGAGGGTGTGCAGTTTCATCCGGAATCAATCTTGACGCAACACGGTCATCAATTGTTAGAGAATTTCCTGAAGATGGCTTAACCGCGTTTAACATCGGCGACCGCTAGGCAGAGCGAAACGCTATGGTAAAAAACGGTGCATAAAGTTTAAACCACTACAACAAGAATATAGCCTGTCTATAAATTTGGTAAGGGTTAAAATCGACGCCAATGATGTCGGCGGTAAAGAAATAAGGGCTCGCGCAAGAATAAGTTTACATTTTGAGCGTTGAGGCGCCCGCCTGGCAAGGCGCGAAAACGCAGGAATATGCGCATATTTCAAGTTTTCGCAACGCTACCGCGTCCTGCTCTTGCCCCTTACCTACGTCCATGTAGGCAACGCAGCCAGGCGGGATGCAGCGATGTTCAAAATGTGAAGTTATTTTTGCGCGAGTCCTAGGAGCGGGTAAAACATTGGCGTATGGGCCAATCATTGATAGATCACTGAACAAAAGAAAAAAAGCGAAAAACTGCGCTTTCCGTTTTCTAGAAGAGTAGCCGAAGTCCCACGTCGTTGGATACTCAACCAGTCGAGGAAAAGTCGGACCATGGACATGCAAGCAGCAATACGTGCCGTAACTGAGCAGCGCGACTTGTCATCATCGGAAATGCAAGCCATTATGCGCACCATTATGACCGGTGAGGCAACACCCGCGCAAATCGGCGGTTTTCTCATTGGTCTCCGGATGAAAGGCGAAACTGTTGACGAAATCGCTGCGGCTGCACACGTAATGCGCAATTTGGCTGAGCGTGTAATCGTCGACGCACCTAACTTAGTCGACACTTGCGGGACAGGTGGTGATGCGGCCGGTACATTCAATATATCTACGGCGAGCGCCTTCGTTGTCGCGGCGGCGGGTGGCCATGTGGCGAAGCACGGAAATCGATCAGTTTCCAGTAAGTCGGGAAGTGCCGATGTTCTAGAAAAGGCCGGCGTGAAGTTGGACATTACTCCAGATCAGGTCGCGCAGTGCATTCGCGAGATTGGCGTGGGTTTCATGTTCGCGCCATTACATCATAGTGCCATGAAACATGCGATTGGACCGCGTCGTGAGATGGGTGTGAGGACGTTGTTTAATCTTCTTGGGCCATTAACTAATCCGGCGGCGGCACCTAATCAAGTGTTAGGGGTGTTTAGCGACCAATGGATAGAGCCGTTAGCGCACGTTCTTGATAAGTTGGGTAGTCGTCATGTTATGGTTGTGCATGCCGAAGACGGTATGGATGAAATGAGCATCTGCGCGCCGACGCGCGTGGCAGAGCTAAACGATGGTAAAGTAAGCACATATATCATTACGCCCGAGCAGTTTGGACTATCTCGCGCTGAGGCGGATGCTTTGGCCGTGAACAGCGCCGAACAAAGCTTGGCCATTATTAGAGCTATATTTGCTGATAAAACAGGTCCGGCGCGCGATATCGTCGTGTTAAACGCGGGCGCTGCGATATATACGGCTGGACTGGTGGGCAGCATGGACGACGGTATAAAAAAAGCACAGGGTGTGATAAGTGATGGTAGCGCGGGCGAGAAGTTGGACCAACTTGTCACGTACACCAATAGGCTTGGTTAAGTAAGCGTCGCTATGTCAGCACCTGATATTTTAACTACGATTCTGCGACGTAAAGCAGAAGAAATTGCCGAACGCTCCACGCGTATTCCTATGAATACCCTGCGCGAACAAGTCACGTTGGTGTCGGCGCCCCGTGGCTTTGTAGACGCAATTAAATCCTCCATTGTTCAAGGCCGTTCCGCCGTTATCGCTGAAATCAAGAAGGCTTCGCCCAGTAAAGGCGTGTTACGAGCGGACTTTGACCCGCCAGCTATCGCGCGCAGCTACGAAGAAGGTGGCGCGACCTGTTTGTCGGTGTTAACCGATAAGGACTTTTTTCAGGGATCGGATCAGTATCTCCGCGCGGTGCGCCAGGCCTGCGCGTTGCCGATCTTGCGTAAGGACTTTATCGTCGATCCGTACCAAGTATATGAAGCGAGAGTAATAGGCGCCGACTGCATTCTTCTCATCGTTGCGGGGCTTGGCGACGTCCAAATGCAAGAATTAGCGCAATTAGCAACGGAACTCAGTATGGACGTGTTAGTCGAAGTTCATGACCGTGGTGAGTTAGAGAGAGCGCTTAAGCTAAACTTACCCATCGTGGGTATTAATAACCGCGATCTCCGAACCTTTGACACCACCCTTCGGACGACCATAGATCTGTTGAACGATATTCCCCACGACGTTGTTGTGGTAACCGAAAGTGGTATTCTCTCGCGACAGGATGTTAAGCTTATGCGGGATTACAACGTCCATGCGTTTCTTGTCGGTGAGGCGTTTATGCGTGCCGCGAATCCGGGGCGGCAACTGGCCGAACTGTTCTTCTAAATCCCCGCCTTCGTTGCGCGGTTTTTTTTGTCAATCCTCTACGGTTTTTTCAGGCCTGTGCGCGCAGCTTATCGCGATCGCCAAATACCACGATGGTTTTGCCCTTCACTGAGATCAGATCTTGCTGTTCAAGGTTCTTTAGCACACGGCCAACCATTTCGCGAGAACAGCCGACAATACGACCTAGTTCCTGGCGCGTAATGCGTATTTGCATGCCATCGGGATGTGTGACGGCGTCAGGCTCTTTACACAAATCCTGGAGCGTACGCGCGATTCGCCCGGTGACATCCATGAAGGCCAACCGGCTAACTGCGCCGCTCGTACGACGCAAACGTACTGCCATTTGTCCGGCCAGCGCAAACAAAATATCCGGATCTTCGCGGGCCAGGCGACGGAACTTGCCATAGCCGATTTCGGCGATTTCACAGGCGGAACGAGCACGAATCCATGCGCTACGGTCCCGTTCGTCGTCGAAAAGACCCATTTCGCCGAAGAAGTCTCCTGGGTTGAGATACGCCAGCACGATTTCGCGACCGCTATCGTCTTCGATCAACACGCTGACTGAACCCTTCACCACGTAATAGAGCACGTCGGGTGTGTCGCCTGCGCAAATAATGACGCTTTTCGTCGGGTAACGACGTTGGTGGCAATGGGCAATAAAACGTTCGATTACTGGATTCGACGCGGCCGGTTTAGTTAATATACTCCCCATAATACCTTCCTGATGCCCCTGCATTGTTGAGTGTGCTCCTATAACATCGGCTGTTCGGGGGGCAAGTTTAGTGCCCATCGGATTTCGTCACAGCGTACCGCTCGGCGCTGAGGGTCTGTCCTGTGTGCTGACGGCCATCGCTGCAGCTGGCGGCCAAAGCGTAGATGGGGTTTCATCACCGCCCTAAGAGACGATTTGTTAGCCTGAGCAGACAACGCTTTCAGCGCGTGGGAGTGTCGCATTCCACGTCAAGGAAAGACCGATGAGTCGAGCTATCCCTATGAATTTGAGAAAAAAATGTTCTAATGCAGATGCGGCGGTGAAGCTGCTATAATCCCATCCCTTGTTTTTGGAGTAGGTTTATGAAGGCACGCGTTAAGTGGGTTGAACACGCAACATTTGTAGGCGAATCGGGTAGTGGGCATGCTGTAGTTATGGACGGTCCGCCTGAGGCGGGTGGGCGTAACCTGGGTATTCGTCCCATGGAGATGTTGTTACTGGGAACAGGGGCGTGTACGGCTTTTGACGTGCTCCATATACTTAAAAAATCCAGGCAACCGGTCACCGACTGCGTCGCAGAAATCCAGGCGGCAAGAGCTGAAACGGAACCGAAGGTCTTTACCACGATTCATATTCATTTTGTCATAACGGGTAAGAAAGTGAGCCGCGCGGCGGTGGAGCGGGCAGTGAATCTGTCGGCAGAGAAGTATTGCTCAGCCTCAATTATGCTGGGTAAAACGGCGACGGTCACTCACGATTTTGAAATCGTTGATGATGAGGCTTGAATGCTTACCTGAAAATTTACAGCTGGGCATGCGTCTCTACTAAAAGTGAGTGATCCGCATAACACCTCTCCGATTTTATAGTGACTTTTCTATGTTGCCCCACAGCTATCAACCGTCCATGAGTAGATTGATGCCAAAGCTTAAATTACACGGGTTTAATAACTTAACCAAAACACTAAGCTTTAATATTTATGACATTTGTTATACGCAAACAGCGGAGCAGCGTCGCCAGTATATTGAGTACATAGATAATGCCTATAACGCAAAACGGCTGACTCAAATACTTACCGACGTATCTAACATTATTAGCGCTACGATTCTTAACATAGCGCACCAGGATTACGAGCCGCAGGGCGCCAGTGTCACATTGTTAATTTCGGAGGAACCGATGTTATCGGCGCAGCTTGCTAACGCGGAGGGGCCGGGGCCTTTACCTGATGCTGTGGTCGCCCACCTAGACAAGAGCCACATTACCGTTCACACCTACCCCGAAAGTCACCCTGACAATGGAATCAGTACCTTTCGTGTCGATATTGACGTGTCGACGTGTGGTCGAATTTCGCCTTTAAAGGCCCTGAATTACCTGATACATAGTTTCGAGTCCGATATCGTAACCATGGACTATCGTGTGCGTGGTTTTACCCGTGATGTGGAAGGAAGAAAACATTTTATCGATCATGAAATTACGTCCATACAAAATTACATTTCCATGGACACCAAGGAGCGGTATCAAATGATTGATGTTAACGTGTACCAGGAAAACGTATTTCATACCAAGATGATCTTGAAAGAGTACGATTTGGACAATTATCTATTTTCGATCGAAAAGAGCGATTTGTCCGCGCTCGAGCAAAAGCGGATTAATCACCGGCTGCAGCGGGAAATGTCGGAAATTTTCTACGGTCGCAATATGGGTGAAGATGATTCGATGGACTAGCCCGCATATTTCAGCAGCGATCGTCGCGAGGGTGCGTTAGCCTCTATGGGCGGGGTTGCTGGGGGAATGCTTGATGCGGTGACCTTGGTCCCTCTGCTAAACGCGGTACGCCGTTCCTGTCATAATTTTCGATGACAGGGTCATCAGTGATTTGATGGGTGTTGGCAGCTCGGCTCCCCCCGATTCGATCGCTACCGTGGCATGATGTAGTTCGTCCTCTTTCATTTGCTCCAATATGGCTTCGCTCTTGCCTTCACCTTCGGGAAGCTTTCTTAGGTGTTCTTCTAGATGACGAACAACCTGACGTTCTGTCTCGGCGACAAAACCCAGGCTCCACTTATCGCCTGCAATCCCAGCGATGGCTCCGATAGCAAATGAACCCAAGTACCAGAGGGGATTCAGCAGGCTGGTATGGCTGCCCATTTCTTCCACTCTCTGCTGACACCAAGCTAAGTGGTCGTTTTCCTCCAGCGCAGCTTGCTCCATTTTTTGGCGCACCTCCGGTAACCGGGCAGTGACCGCTTGCCCCTGGTAGAGCGCTTGCGCGGCAACTTCTCCGGCGTGATTGATGCGCATGAGACCGGCAATGTGTCGCTTCTCGCTCTCCGTGAGTTCTCGTTCCTCTCGCGCATCGCCAGGGTTAGGCCGTCCCGTGCCCCTCGGTTCAGCCAATACGGTTTGAAGCGCATTGCCTGCACTGATAAGCAGCCGATCGAGGGTTGAATAGTTTCTCTGATTTCCCATGTTTAGAAGATACAAGAACTACTGAGGCGATCGCAAGTACAAGAGCGGTTTTTTTTGTGATGTGGGCGTCATGGTTGAGGTCTCGGTAAACAGTAACGGACGTACCTTTGCGAAACCGTCTCTATAAAGAGGTCCACGAAAAAACCGCATTACACGCACCAATCCAGCACGCGTTTTAGTTTATAATTTATTATTAAGATCTGCCTTCTGGAACGTCGAAAGTGTAGGGAAACGTTGAGTTGAATGTGGTAATCAATAATTAGAACCAGCCTCCGGACACCTGTTTTTCTGCTTTTTATTCCGTTTCGTCAGTCTATTTCCAACCGGGTTAGCTAACAGAACTCGGCAAGTGTTGATGATGATAGGGCGACGGACGCCGACCGGGCATAAAACCATACTTTAATAGAGGCGATAGGCCGTTCGTCGATAGGCCGTTCGTCGATAGCTTGCTTTACGTGTTAAACGTTTTTTTAATTGTTGGCGCGTATAAGAGGTGGCAGTAGTTGGAGAGACGAGAATTAAGGCGTTGTTTAATATATTTTTGATGCGAAGTATTTCCCACCTTGACGGCGCCCCTTATTAACGTTTAACATTTAGATATATTGTTAAACGTTTCGTTGGTGAAAACGTAGGCGGCTCCCCAAGGGCTAGAAACGTTGTCGCTAACGCGCTCCGAAAAGAAGGGTAAGTACTATGAAAAAAGCGGAAAACACCATGCGCGAACAGGCGCAACTTCGAGCCGAATCCATGAGAAACAAAGCGATGGCCGCGGCAAAAAAGCGAAAAGAAGAGTTTCTCGGCGCGAGGGTACCAAAAGAACTGCGCGATAGGGTCATCGAGGAAGCGAAAGAACAGGGTATTTCTGTGTCGATTCTGATCAGGAAAATTCTTGAGGAAGCCTTTAGTGATCAAGTTAGCGTGTCGAAAAGATACCAACATGGCGCTGCGCAACACAATTCCGTGTCTAGCGAGCGGAATATGGGGCCAGAGGCATTCCCTTCAGTATTGGGCTGGGAGGAAATCAAGCTAAACAGACAAGTCGCGTGTTCGGGCTGTGGTAGAACTTTGCAGCCCGGCGGACAGGTAACGGTGGGTTTATCGGCAACGGGAGGAAGTCCGGTTGTGCTGTGTAATGGCTGTAAAGGATCTATTGAATATTAATTGCACTACTCTAATTCGGTTAACGCCTTGTGCCTCGCGTTGTTTGCGTCGGCCCAAATTTCGGGTTGGGACGATCATACTATTATGTGCGTTGACGGTATCGTGGGTGGCACAAGGCGCTGATCAGCGTGCGATCGATGCAGCGTTTGCGGCTAACCCACTGCATTCGCGCGATGATACGTCGAATCCGGCGAGCGATCGTTTGCCGATGCTCGCTCAGTTGTCGGTGACGGGAACGGGGGCTTTGGGGGAGATGCGCCGCGAAGTTGTGGCGGAGTACGCAACTGAAATTTTGGCTCAGAAGCATGCACAACGTCTGCGTGGCTCGTGGAGAGATGTTGTTAAGGTCGAGCCGGACGTAAAAAACATGACACGCCTGTATATTGGCCCCTTTGCCAGTCGGGAAGACGCTAATGACGTAGGGGCTCAGCTACGAGTTTACGGATTACTTTACAAAGTCGCTCCAGGCGATAAGCAAGGTGGTTATACCGTTCGGCTAGGGGCCTATAGAGATGCGTCGGTAGCAACTCGTTTCCAGCAAGAAGTCAATGAGTTGGAAATCGGTGAGGCGAAAAAAGATCTGGTCGCGGTCACCGTTTACCAGGTGGCGCGTTATACCGCCCCGGAGCCAGCTCCAGCGGTTACCGAACAAAGCGAAATACCCGTGAGCGGTACGAGTGATCGCGTTTCCGAGGCAGGTGGAATTGTCCCCGGAACGGGCGCTGCGGCGCAAGTCGTCCCAGGATTGGGGATTGAGGGACTTTTTGTGGAGCCAACCCCGTCGGAGTCTGAGCGACAGATGACCGAACCAAAACCAGCACGGGTTGGCACGACAATAGACGTAGTGCAAGGGCTGGGGCTTGAGAGTCTTTTTGTTGATGAGGTTCCCCTTGATGACGACCTGGACGAAGGCGAGCCAGAAGCGGAAGAGAGATCGAAATTCTGGTCTGATTTGACATGGAGCGGATATTTGAAGAATGAAACGGCCTATCGCTTTCGCGAGCCCCGTTCGATAACGAAAATTCGCAACATTCTCTACCTTGATGCTCAGTACCCCTTAGTCTCCAATGTCGATCTATATGCGGCGGGTTGGGCGTATTACGATCTGGCTTATGATCTGTTTAATTACGATACCATTGCGGCTCGCTCCGAGCGAAATGTCGAGGAGCCGCTGGTTTTCGTTGAGCGTTTGGATGAAGAGAAGGACTCCCCGGTAGCCGAGATTCGGGAATTGTATGCCGACATCTTCTTGGAGGGGTTCGATATACGTATTGGGAAGCAATTCATCGTATGGGGCGTCCTCGAGGGCGTAAGAATCGTTGATGAGATCAATCCGGTAGATTTTCGCGAGCTCATATTGCCCGATCTACTGGACTATCGTATCCCCTTGTGGTCGCTCAAACTTGATTATTTCCGCGACAACTCGACCTTTGAGCTGGTATGGATTCCTGACCTGCGTTTCCACGAACCGGCACCGCGTGGGTCCGAATGGGAGATGTTGCAAGACGTCTGTGCCGCTCAGTCACCGGACATACTGTGCATAGAGTCAACACCGGAGTCGTGGACGCTGGAAGATTCCGAGATCGGGGTCAAGGTAGATACCTACCTGTGGGATACTGAGTTGTCCTTTAGTTATTTGTACACTTGGGACGACTTCCCCGCTGTTTTTCGTGCTGTGCGTGTCGATACGACAGATGTTCCGCCGGCTTTCTTTCCCACTTATACGCGGATTCATATGTTTGGGACTACGGCGGTAAAGCAGTTGGGACGTTACATCGTGAAAGGCGAGTTAGCCTATGTGACCGACAAATACTTTGGTACGAGGAACACAGTCGATCGTGACGGTAATGGTTTTCTCGATGACGACGGCGAGTTACAGCGAGACCATATCAGGTGGGGATTAGGTATTGAATTTAACTTATGGGGCATGGATATCGCACCAGGAATCACCCAGTGGTACATCATCGATCACGATGATGCGATTATGCAAGACGAATACGACACCTCGGTTAACATCTTTACGCGGAAAGAATTTCCGGAGCAAGCCGCCGTGTTTCAATTCTTAGGCATTTATCTTGTCAATCTCGAAGAGTTATTGTTAAAGCCGAAGGTTACGTTTCAGATAGACGACCGGTTGCAGTTAGGTGTCGGCCTCGACCTGTTTTACGGGCGTAAGTCTGATTTTGGCGCCAACGAGGCCTCGCAATCAGCGACCAGTAGTTTTAACCCTGCGGCGGCACGCGCACAGTTTCTCGGTAACTTTCACGACAATGATCGGATATTTTTTGATTTTAAATACTCGTTTTAAACGAGCTACGGTTACCTTGCATAGCGTGCGGGACGCGCTTTTTAATCCTCCTGTGCGTTCGCTAAGCGTAAGCCGATTTTACGAGAGGGAACTTTATGTTAGCTAAACTCTATTCGCTCGTCTCGCGCGCACCGCTTGCAGTGGTGTTAGTCGTGTTGGGGGTAACCGTTTTCTTTGCTATGCAGCTCGGCAACCTTCGCTGGGAAACGGACGCACGCGTATACATGCCGAAGGGTCATGAGGCCATTGTGTACGATGAGAAGGTCGAGGCGTTATTCGGTGCTAAGGATTCGCTCATTATCGGTATCGTTAATGAGGATGAGGGGATCTTCAATAAAGAGACGTTGGCGCGTATCGCCCGCGTTACAGAGAAGGTTGCTGCCCTAGACGGCGTACTTGCCAACCGTCTAATCGATGTGGCATCGCTGTCGACCGTCAGCTTGTTTGTCGGTTCAGAAACCGCTATTGGCGCGCAGCGACTTATGCCCGCGGTGCCGACCACGCCAGAGGAAATCGAGGCGTTAAAACAAGCCGTTTTCGCCAATGCCGACCTGCTTGTTGGCAACATGGTCTCTGCCGACGGTAAAGCCGCGATGATCCGGGCTAAACTAAAGGAAGGCAACGATAGTCGTTATCAAACCTATTGGCAAATCAAGGGGATTATCGCTGCCGAAACCGGCGATACGTCGTGGGGCGGCGCGGACTGGCAAGGCGGCGGTGATTGGCAACAGAATCAGTTGTCACAAAAGAAACAGGACAATAGCAACGAAGGCGGCGCTGAGTGGGACGGGGGTCCAGACGCTGGTGCTGAACAAACCGATAGGCCGCAGAGTCCGACATCCTGGGTGAACAAAGAAGCGGGTGAAAGTGAAAGCTATGACACGTTTTTCCTCGCTGGGCGCCCGGTCATCGAAGTCAGTTCCGGTTTAGAAGCATTGGCCGATCTGAAGTTGATGATTCCCTTATTGCTGGTCGTTATCGCTGTTACGCTGTTCGCCGTTTTTCGAACCCTACGCGGCGTGGCGCTGCCTCTCTTTGTAATGGCCGCCAGTATTATTTGGACCATGGGTATGATGGCGGTTCTTAATGTCCCTCTTTACACCATCTCGACAATGTTACCTGTCATCCTCGTCGCCGTCGGTGTGGGTGACGGTATTCATCTGTTAAGCAATTACTACGATAACGTATTGCGTGATCCCCATCGGGAAAGCCGAGACATCGTTTTAGAGGTGATGAATGACCTGGGTCCGCCCTTGATTACGACCTCGTTGACCACAGCGATGGGTTTTCTAGCGCTTTGGTTCGCGGAAATGCCGCCTTTTAAGATCTTTGGCCTTTTTACCGTTCTAGGTATTCTCGTTTGTTGGTTTTTGTCGGTCACGTTTCTACCCGCCGTATTGTGTTTACTGAGGCCAAAAGTTGGGGGGTATCTGCAAAAACGGCAATCGATGCGGGTACGCGATGAGCAAAACCGCTTGGTGAAAGGCCTTGTGCTATGGGGTGACAGGGTTGTTGAGCGTAAGCGTGTATTTACCATCGGCGTCCTCATTTTAGTCGTGGTCGCAACGTTAGGTGCGAGTCGTTTATATGTTGACTCCAGTTGGATGAGTGATTTTCGCGACGACAGCGATGTCGCCGTGGCTAACGATCTCATTAACGAAAAGTTTTCGGGAACCATAACCTTGAACGTCGTCGTGGACGGCAAGCAAGACGGTGCCTTGAAATCCCCGGAGCTGCTGCAGGCGATTGAGGCGTTGCAGGAGCATGTCGAGTCATTGCCGTATGTCGGCGACACGCTCTCTGTTGTGGATTATCTAAAGAGTATGAATAAAAACCTACATGCGGCTGCGGAGGAGTTTAACGTTCTCCCGGAAACGCACGCGCAGATTGCGGAGTACCTGTTTTTGTTCTCGATTTCAGGGCGGCCCGAAGAGCTGGACGAAGTTGCGGATTTTGGTTATCGACAGGCCAATGTCAGTGTCCAAATCAAGACGGACCGTACTATGCAACTGAAGACGGTTATCGACTCTATAAATGAGTTTGTAGAGACTCGTTTCGCGGGCTTGGATGTTGATGTGAATTTAGCGGGGTCAGGAAATAATTCTTACGTATGGGCCGATCTATTAATCGATAGCCAAACCTCGGCCATCGTGATCTCAAAGCTCGGAATTTTGATACTGGCTACCTTGTTGTTTCGGTCCTTTATTACCGGTGTCTTCGTCGTGGTGCCTGTGACCTTAACGACGTTGTTGATGGGTGGGTTTTCTGGATTGTTCAGTATACCGCTTGATGTTTCCACAGTATTGGCCGCAGGTGTCGCTATCGGCGTAGGTGTTGACTACGCCGTTCATTACATCTTTCGTTACAAACGCGAGTTTAAGGCCACCGCCGATCATCTGCACGCTACCCGTGCCGCCATGCGCGGCGTCGGAAAAACGATTGTTTTTAACGCCGTTGTGGTAACCGCAGGTTTTTCGGTATTGTTCTTCTCGTTTTTTCCACCGCACGCCAAGCTCGGCAATTTCGTCGCAGCCTACATGGTCTTAAGTTGTGTAATCGCTCTTCTTATTCTTCCGATTCTCTTTTCGATCGGAAAGAGAAATCATAGTGCATCAGTGGCTCAGCGTGTTTAATAAAATTTTTGCAGTCGTTCTGGTTCTAACTTGCGCGATCCTCGGTGCTGGGGTCGCGCCGGTGATGGCGCAATCCGATTCATTCAAGTGGAGTCTTTCGCCCATTATTGGTGTGCATAGCCCTGTACTCGAGCAATTAAACGAGGAAGCGTTTAAGGCGCCCCTTGTCGGTTTTGGAACCATTCGTGGTGAGCCGGATTCGCCAACGGCCGGTGAAAGCTTCGAGATTCCTTTTGGTTTTGATAACGATCTCGATGATATTGGGCTTAATGCTAATGTCGGTCTTGAGTTTCAATGGGTGCAGAGCACAAAGCACATATTCTTAATGGGGTTGAGTACCTGGGAGGGCTTTACTCAAAACACCGTTCCTGCGCAAGTACCCCTACAGGGCGAGTTACGTGACACCGACTATGACAGGCGTGGCAAAATGTCCTATAACGAATTCTATCTCGGCTGGAAATATAATTTCTTTTCTCGCCCTAATCGATATCGTTTCTACACGCGCGCCACGCTTAATGAATTATTTGATATTGATTTTAGAGAAGAGCATGTTTTCTCTATAAACGGCGGAGACCTCGATGGCGTAAAGCGCATTATCGTCGTAAAAGGACAAACGACCGGTACGCTTATGATGCAGCTTGGGTTTGGCGGTGAGTATTTTTTGAAAAAGAATATATCGGTGGGATTAGAGGCGGGTTACTTGTTTTCTTATCGACCGTTTCAATTGGTTAATACCAGTTCTGATGACGATCTGCAATTAGGTGATGACGTCACGTTCCATTTACCCATTCAGCCAGCCTCACGCGATTCGCCGCTAGGGAACATACCCGCCGATACGGATCCCTCTCAGGATTGGACGGACCCGTTGGTACCTTTCCCGACGCCCCGTGACATGGACTTACGTTTTGATGGTTGGAAAGCCGCGTTTCGTATTACGGTTTATTACTAGTGCTACGACAATGCAATAGGCGACCTTTTTTACTGTCTGGAACGACGATAACTACGGCAACGGAAGTGATAAAGAATTTCTTAGACTTTTTTAGTAACAGCGATAGAGCCCGTCGTGCCCGCGGCCCGTGTCACATGTTACCCTCAAAACAGAGATTGCTTTTTTCGGCGTTGGCCTTGTTGCTGTCAGCGCTAGTGATCGCCAATAGCGTCTACGCGCAAATGGCGACGCAGTCACCGCCCACATCCATGGGCCAAGTAAATCAATTAATGGATAAAGGACGGACTGCACTGGATGAGGGGCGATTGCCGGACGCTTTACGTATTTTTCGACAAGTGCTGCTTATTAAGCCCGATGAGGTTGAGGCCCATTACCGTATCGGATTGGTTTTTTGGCGGCAACGCCAGATTCAAGAAGCATTTGTATTCTTTAATAAAGCAATCGAGATAGCACCGGAAAATGCATCGCTGCACCTTTCCTTGGCGGGCTTCTACGAACAGGCCTCTCTCTTTGACAAAGCCGTTGAAGAATATCGTAAAGTCATTGTCCTGGCGGAAGGCACCGAAATGGCGCGTTCGTCGGAAAAGCGGCTTAACTTGACTCTGGTCAAGCAATACGTGGCTGCGGCTGATGTCGATACGGCGTTACAGATTCTCAATTCCTTGCTGGAAGAGTATCCCGACGATCCCCGCGTACTTCAGCACTTGGGGTTTGCCTATTCGCTTGCCAAGCGGTATGAGGCGGCGGCCGCTATCTATGAAAGCGTATTGGAGAAGGAGCCTGAGAATGATTCAGCTCACATGAATCTGGCTAACGTATATATGAAAATGGGCGACGTGCCCAATGCGATAACGCATTTCGAGAAGGCCGCGGAACTGTCGCCGCAGCCGTCGCGGCGTACCGAGGCTAAGATCAGGTTGGGGCTTCTTGGGTCGACGCAGGCGCAGAGAAAGGGTGACAATAAGCTCGCGATTCGTGAACTCGAAAAAGTCTTGGAAATCGATCCGAACCAAGTGACGGCGAGCAACCGCCTTGCGGCGATACACCGCGAGGAGGGTCAATTGGATGAAGCGGAAGACGTATTACTCGCCGCCATACGATCTACTCCAGAAAATCTTGATGTCCGTCTTAATCTCGCTTCACTGTACTTAGAGAGCAGAAACGTCGTTGATGCCGTCTGGCAGTTGGATCTTATAATGAGTCAGGGAGCGGATACACCTCAAGCGCAACAAGCGCGAGGGATGATGAACCAGCTGAGCGGCACAATGGGAAACCAACTAACGGCGGTAAGGGCCACCGCGAAGCAAAAGAATGAATTAAAACAAACGTTATTTATGGACTCGAATAACGCGATGGCTCACTTTAATTTGGGCGGAATCTACATGCGGCAACGTAAGTATGATGAAGCCCAGGTGGCCTTTGAAAATGTGCGCCGTATCAATCCAAGAATCGCATTGACCTATGTCAATTTAGGTGAAATCTACGCGCAGAAAGGCGAGTTCGCGGCGGCCGCCGATGCATTTGCGACGTATATGTCGTTGGAGACGAACTTATCCAAAGTTGAGCGGTTACAGCCTGCGTACGCGAGCGTATTAGGCCAGCAGTTTTACAAGGAAGGGAACTACGATGCGGCACTGAATTATTTCTCGAGAGTCTTGGAGTTGAATCCGAAGGATAACCTTGCCCGCTTCTATACGGCAGTTATCTATTCACGCCGACTGCAGCTGGAGGACGCGGTGGAAGCGTACGAATTGCTGTTGGAGACTGCCCCAAGTCATATGGGCGCTAGATCCAATCTCGCCCGCATTTACGAACAATTGGGACAGGAAGAGGATGCGTTATCGCAATACCGGCGCGTTGCCATGAATGTTGAGGAAGGTGCGGCAAAAGAAACAGCCGACAACAGGATTAAATATCTACAAAGAAGTATTAACGGCCTAACGTCCAGTGCCGGTTATTCGCTGACCTTCGACACCAATAACAACCTGAGTGAGCACGATCCGGAAGAGGAGTATTGGTCGAGCCTCAATGCTAATTTTACCTACCGGTATAAATACCGCGATGACGTTCGATTAGGTGCGACTTATAGCCCTACCTACTCAACTTATCACATTGGCCAATATGACTACATCAATCATAACCTGAGCCCATTTATTGGTTACGGTGATCGGCGTAGTACCTATACCGCGCGGTATACGTATAACAAACTCTCAGGTTTGCTTAATGAGGAAAGCGTGAGCGAGACTAACACGTTTTCTCTAGACTGGAACAAGGAACTGAACCCGGAAAGAAAATTGCTGCTCAATCTTTCATATCGGAAATTTGAATCGGCGAGCAGTAGCTTTTTTAACGCCAATACGGCGGCGCTGAGCCTCACGTATTCACGTAATCTTGGCCGCCGTTTGACAGACAGTACGGGGTATACTTTTTCAAATAACGACAATGAGAATCCGGATAACGCGGATGCTGCGTTCATGAGCCACACGCTGAATTACCAAATTAACAAATGGTTTTCTCCCAAATTCTCCCTGGGCATAACCGGTTCTGCAAGCCTTACGGACTACCTTAATCCCGACCGATTTGCGGTGCCCGAAGAGAAGCGAAGTAATACTTTTTTCTCATTGAGAGCTTCGTTTAACTATCGCGTGAATGACCATTTTCGGTTGTTTGGTAATGCCGGATATCAGCAGAATGATTCAAATCTGCCGGTATTTGTTCAAGTTACGGATGACCAAGGACGTCCGATCGTCGATCCTGAAACCGGTCTACCGGTATTTAGACCGGTAACGGGAGAGGACCTGATCGGCGTGCCAATACAAAGTGCGTCATTGGGTTCCTATCAAAAGGTAATCGCTACGTTTGGCCTAGCTGTCAGTTTTTGATGGTTTTCTAGCCGTTTAACTAAAATTAGGGCCGCGGATAATAATAATTATCCAACCTCGCTTGGTAAAGTACGCCTCGTTTCGCGTGAGTTGCAGAACATGCCTGTACCAGAGACTATCAAATCCGAATTCAACGATGTTGTCGCGTTTCACCGTTGTTACTGTCTCGATATCGCCATGGGTTATCGTGTGGCAAAGGCGCTGATGCGTGAGATGGGCGAGGACATGCGTGACCTTAAACACGTGATCGCCTATGCGGGGGCACCGACATGCGCCGTCGATGCAATACAGAAAATAGCCGGTTGCACGCTGGGTAAACGAAACCTTATCTATACCAATACTGGGAAATCCGTTTTTGCGCTACAGAATACGCGATCGGGCCGCACGGTTCGAGCCTATGTGCATTATTGGGACACCTTCGATCAACTCGCGTTTCGTGCTCAGCGTGAAAAAGCGAGCGCCGCAACGACTCCTGGAAAGAAAGCGGAGTTTAAAGAGATGTTAGACGCGAAAATCGAGGAGATTCTAACGACCGCGGAGGGAAGCTTGTTTAGGATTACCGAGTCGACCATGGCAACGCCGCAAAAGTCGGGAAAATTTATTTCCGAGCGATGTGATT